>JAVKSW010000538.1:0-2505 GCA_039583505.1 Bryobacteraceae bacterium
ATGCGCCAGCTTCCAATAGCTCTTGATGAGCAATGCGGCGCCGCTCAGCAGCACGATTGCGAGCGCGATCTGTCCGATGACCAGCGTCTGTCCCCAGCGTTTGTGGCCTACGTCTTCTCCTTTGCCCGTGCCCTGCTTCAGTGCATCATTTACGTCACTCTTTGAACTGTCCAGCGAGGGCAGCACGCCGAACAGAAGCCCCGCCAGTAGCGATAACGCCGCCGTGAAGCACAGCACGCCGAGATCGATGCCGAGATTCTGGATGCGCGGGATGTTCGCTGGTGCCGCGATACGAAGTATTCTCACCGCCACTTCCGCCAGCGCCAGACCTGCCATTCCGCCAACCGCGGCAAGCAATACGCTCTCCGTAAGCAATTGGCGAACCAAACGTCCACGTGCCGCTCCCAGCGCGCCCCGCATGCCCATCTCTTTACGGCGAGCGGCCGCGCGCGCCAGTTGAAGATTCGAGATGTTTACGCAAGCGATCAGCAGCACCAGCGTTACCGCGCCTAGCAGCACCAAAAGCGCCGGCCGAACCCCGCTCACCAGATATTCATAAAGAGATGTCACGCGGGTGCCTTCGTCTCTGTCATCGACATACTCTTTCCCTAAACGCGCTGCGACCACATTCATGTCCGTCTGCGCCCGGTTCACGGTAACGCCGGGCTTCAGCCGGCCCACGACCCGATAATTGTGCGCCGATCTTCCCGACTCATCCGGAAACAGATCATTGGGCAACCATAATTGCGTGCTATCGGGAAAGTCGAATTTTGGCGGCATTACGCCAATCACCGTAAACACCATGCCGTTCAGGCGCACAGTCTTTTGAATCGCGTTGGCCGGTGTGCCGAAGCAAGCCTGCGCTAATTCGTACGCGAGAACAAGAGTGAAAGCTCCGCCAGGCTTCTGCTCATCGGCGCTGAACGTTCGCCCGATAGCCGCTCCGGTTGCCATCACGTCGAAGAAGCCGCCGCCCGCTGCCGTCATCCGTGCGCGCCTGGCGGGGAAACTCCCTGACAAAGTGACCGCCTCAACGCCGCTATACGCCGCCATGTATTTCATCGTTCGGCTTTGTGCGCTCCAATCGCGAAAGTCAAGACCGGAGACGTTCATCACATGACCGTCTTTGGCGGTCTGTCCAAGCTTTACGATCCGCTCCGGTTCCGGATACGGCAGAGCGCTCAGCAACACTGCCTTCACCGCGCTGAACATGGCCGTGTTCATTCCGATCCCGAGCGCAAGCACGATCACAGCGGTGGCGGTGAACCCCGGCGTCTTCGTCAGAACGCGCCAGCCGAAGCGCATGTCCTGCCAGAATTGCTCGATTGTGTTCCACCCCCAGGCAGCGCGGCTGTCTTCCTGCTGCAAAGTCACATTGCCGAACTGCCGCCGGGCAAGTGCGCGCGCCTCATCTTCGCAGAGGCCATCCTCGCGGAGCTGAGCGATTTTCTCGGCAAGGTGTTCCGCCATCTCAGCAGCCATTTCACGCTCGACCCGGCGCCTCTGCAGCCATCTCGATACGGGGTTCATGATTCCACTGGCCTCATCACGCGCCCGATGCCCGCCAGTAAACGTTCAAACCCGGCAATTTCGCGATCGAGCTGTTTGCGTCCGGACGGAGTCAGCTTATAACTGCGCACTTTGCGGTTGCGCGCGGAAATTCCCCAATCCGCCACTACCCAACCCTCGCGCAACAACCGCTGCAATGCCGGATAAAGCGAGCCTTCTTCCACCTGCAGCACGTCCTTGGACGTTTGTTGAATGTGCTGCGCAATGGCATAGCCGTGCAATGCGCCCCGCCGCAGAGTCTGCAGTATCAGCATTTCCAATGTTCCGGGCAGCAGGTCTTTCCGTTCTTTGCGGCCTTTCATCCGTTCTCCTGCGCGAGCGTCATTTCACAACTACTGCAGCCACAATTATCCGCCGCTTCACATCGATTTCCTATACATAGATAATCTTTAATTGACGCAAAGTCAAGAACGCAGACCTGCTTCAAACTGAGCTTCCGGTCTACTCCATCCGCAAGGCTGCCGCGGGATCGACATTGGCCGCTCGGCGCGCCGGCACCAAACCCGCGAGCACCGCCACTCCGGCCAACGTGAACACAGCCGAGGTCAGTATGAGCGGATCCGTGGCCGACACTCCAAACAACATACTTCTGATCAACTTTGCCGTCGCTAAACTCGCGGCGAGTCCCAGTACGCAACCGAGACTCGCCAGCAATAGCGCCTCGCGCAGCACCATCGACAACACCTGCCGTCGTTGTGCCCCCAGCGCCAGTCGAATCCCTAACTCGGCCGTGCGCCGCGTCACGTGGAACGACATCAGTCCGTAAAGTCCGATGGAGGCAATCAGCAAAGCGACCGCGCCGAAAAACGCGGCGACCATAGCCATCAAGCGTTGCACGCTGAGATAACTGTCCAACCGTTCCTCGACGGTCATCGTGCGCAGCGAATACTGGCGTCCCAAAGAACGAAGCGCGCGCTCGGCCTCCGTCTTGATGCT
>JAVKSW010000539.1:0-2495 GCA_039583505.1 Bryobacteraceae bacterium
GCAGCCAGCATTGCGCGCCCTTCCTCGACGTCCACGCTGATCGGCTTCTGGACGTAAACGTCGGCACCGGATTTAACGGCTTCGATCATGATCAGCGCATGCCAATGGTCGGGCGGGGCGATCAGCACGATGTCAAGATCGCGCTCCGCGAGCATGTCGGGGTAATGGCCGTAAGTGCGCGGAGTCTTTCGCGACGCTTGGCGTGCCGCCACCATGCCGGCCGCCTCAGACAGCATCCTCTTATCTACGTCGCAAAGCGCAACGACTTCTACCGGTGACACCTGGATGAGCCGGAAAAGGTCGATCTTCCCGTACCATCCGCAACCGATCAGGCCGACTCGCCGGCTCTTGCGGTCATCGAAGGGCATGGGATCGAACGGTGCAGCGGGCGCGATCAAGCCCCCCGTGACGAGTCCTGAACCTGCAGATTGGAGGAAAGTACGTCGATTCATCGGTTGGTTCCAGTCTAATGATTCCACTCGACGAGAGCGTGCTTTTGCTATATCCCGCTACATCTCTGACGTTCGTCAAGACACCCAACGGTATGACGGCCCAGCAGCTGGTTGCTTGCGAAGCCGCTACCCGCTGCTAGTGTTTTAAGACGGAAGGCGGACGATAGTCGGCTTTCTAAACCAAGTTTCATAGCCGATAATGAACCATCCGATCGGAAACCCGCCTTCGTGAGCGATGACGATGCCGATGTCCCGAGCGTCTGCTGGAACTTGAAACACGCGAGTGGCTGCTACAGTTTCCGCGGGCTGCAATAAGACATCGAACGGCGTTAACGATCGTCCGGGCAACGGATCATATCTGTGCCCGTTGGTGTCGCTGAGATAGACGACCACATTCTTCTCACGTTGCGATATGCGGCGCGCCCGGCTCGACAGCGTCAGTGCCACGTTGTAGCGGATATGGGCGCCCGAGATGGTTCGGTCGACCCTGTTGACCGCTATGCACCAGTCATCGAAGCATCGCGCATCGCCGGGCCTCAGTACGCGGCGCGGTGCCAGCAACGAGACGAGAATGATTACAGCGAAATACGTGGCCAGGCAAATCGCATACATGCGAAGAACGCGAAGAGCACGAGCCGGTTGCCGGCGAACGGCGAATACGGCCGACGCCAGCAGACCACCGACGGTTGCAAAAAACACGACGAGGAACAGCAGATCGAAAAGGTTCAGGCGAGCTCCTTACAAGTACTTTTCACTATAAAGCCATTGCGGTATGTATGCAAGTGAAAAGGGCGGCGGGGCGGCAACTTCACGAGCGATTTGGCATCGAATAACTTGGACAAAGTCACGCTTGACACGCAGATAGACCTTCCACTCACGGCTATTCCCGCGGAGGCCGGCAGCGCAGATCGAGCGCTTACGCAACCACCTATTCAACGACCGATGGCGCCATGGCTCCTGGACATTCAGGCCATCTATCTGGAGCCGGAGGTTCAAGAATACTCGCGCGGCCGTGAGATCCTGGACGCCTTTCCCGATGCCGAGCAGATCGTCGTCGACTCGCACTGGAAGATTCCGGGACTGCACGGGTACGCAGGCAATATTGAGGACTGGATTAAGATCAAGCGCAACGTCCTCGTGCTGGGTATCAAGAGCTCATTAGCGGCTCGTCCGAATACGCGCAGCTCCCATTTCGTGGCGCCCTCGCACGCAAACGGCTGTGCCATGGCTTGCTCGTACTGCTACGTGCCGCGGCGAAAGGGTTTCGCGAATCCGATTACCGAGTTCGTCAACATCGAGCAGATTCTCGCGTATCTCCGGCGCCACGCCGCGCGGCAAGGGCAGAAACCGCAGCCGGACCAGATCGACTCAAGGTACTGGGTTTACGACATCGGCGAAAACAGCGACTGCTCGGTGGATGCGCTCATCTGCAACAACGTTTACGACCTGATCGCTTTGTTCCGAGATCTTCCCAACGCCAAGGCCAGCTTTGCGACCAAGTTCGTGAATCGCGAGATGCTGCGCTATGACCCGGGCGGGAAGACTCGAATCCGGTTTAGCCTTATGCCGCACGCGACCGCCAAGCTGGTGGACGTCCGCACGTCGCCCATCGCCGATCGGATTGCCGCCATCAACGACTTTCACGCGGCCGGATACGAAGTTCATCTGAATTTCTCACCGGTCATCTACTACGAAGGTTGGCTGGACGATTACCGTGAGTTATTCGACGAGCTGGCGGACGTGTTGCGTCCGGAGGTGAAGGAGCAGCTCGCCGCAGAAATCATATTTCTGACCCACAATGACAGATTGCACGAGATCAACTTGGGATGGCATCCCAGAGGCGAGGAATTGCTGTGGCGGCCGGAGTTGCAGGAAACGAAGTACAGCCAGACGGGCGGCCGCAATTTGCGGTACAAGCGCGGACTTAAGGCGGAGATCGTCGCGAACTTCTGCGCCTCATTGGAGCGGCGGCTCCCCGAATGCCGAATCCGGTATGCATTTTGAGAGGGGAGTTGCGGAGGAGCGCGGGTCGTTCTCAGCCGG
>JAVKSW010000540.1:0-2491 GCA_039583505.1 Bryobacteraceae bacterium
CGCCAAAACTCTGTCCGGCAGATCCGTTGAAACGGATGCGGATAGTGTCTTCCGGCAATCCTTGGGAACCATGCCGTCGTGCAACTTCGCCGCTGAGCATGCTGCCGACGGCGCGATGGACGTTACGGATCGGCATTTGGAGCCGGACCGAAGTGCCATGCTCGAGCGCATGCTTCGCCTGCTCTAAAAGCTGATGGTCGAGCGCATCCATCAATCCGTGATCCTGGCCTATCAGGCGGCGGCGTCCTATGCGAGCGGGAACTTGCGGGTTGTAGAGAATCGACGAAAAGTCGAGCCCGCGCGCCTTCCAATGCTCGATGCCGGCGCGCATTTCGATCTTGTCGACTCGCCCGATCATCTCGTTCATCGAGCGGAAACCCAACTGCGCCATCCATTCGCGCACCTGGCCGGCAAGAAAGAAGAAGAAATTGATGACGTGCTCGGGCGTGCCTTGGAATTTCTTGCGCAACTCGGGATTCTGCGTCGCAATGCCCACCGGACACGTATTCAGATGGCATTTGCGCATCATGATGCAACCCATGGCGATCAGCGGAGTGGTGGAAAAACCGAACTCTTCGGCTCCGAGCAATGCGGCAATCACGACATCCCTGCCGGTTTGCAGCTTTCCGTCCACCTGCACGCGGATGCGGCTGCGCAGATCGTTCATGACCAGCACCTGTTGCGTTTCAGCCAGACCTAATTCCCATGGAATGCCCGCATGCTTGATTGAGGTAAGCGGTGAGGCGCCGGTGCCGCCGTCATATCCACTGATCAGCACCACATCCGCATGCGCCTTCGATACACCCGCGGCCACCGTTCCTACGCCGGCTTCCGCGACCAGCTTTACCGAAATACGAGCAGCAGGATTGACGTTCTTGAGGTCGTAGATCAATTGCGCGAGATCTTCGATGGAATAAATGTCATGATGCGGAGGCGGTGAGATAAGGCCGACGCCCGGGATGGAGTGCCGCACGCGCGCGATGGTCTCGTCAACTTTATGCCCGGGCAACTGGCCGCCCTCGCCTGGCTTGGCCCCTTGTGCGATTTTGATCTGCAGCTCTTCGGCGTTGGTCAGGTAGTGGGCCGTGACGCCGAAACGCGCGGAAGCGACCTGTTTGATCGCGCTGCGCTTCGAATCACCGTTCGAAAGAACCGCAAAACGGGCCTCGTCTTCCCCGCCCTCTCCGGTATTCGAGCGGCCTCCAATGCGGTTCATGGCGATGGCCAGGGTTTCATGCGCTTCCGCACTGATAGAGCCGAACGACATGGCTCCGGTGGCGAAGCGCTTCACAATCTCGCTCGCCGGCTCGACCTCCTCGAGCGGAATCGGCCGCGGAATCTTTTTGAGATGCATCAATCCGCGCAACGTACAGAGCCGCTCGTTCTGTTCGTCGATGAGCGTGGTGTATTCCTCAAATGTCGCGTAGCTCTGCTGCCGTACTGCGTGCTGCAGCTTGCTGACAGTAAGTGGGTTCAGCAGATGATATTCGCCATTGACGCGGTACTGATAACTGCCGCCGCTGGGAAGCTCGACCTCCGATTCCGAAACCGGCTGGAAGGCAAAAGTGTGCTTCTCAATGGCTTCTTTCGCCAGCACGTCCAGCCCGACGCCCTGAATGCGCGAAGACGTGCCGGTGAAATAGGGCTCGACTAATTCCTTATTCAGGCCGATGGCTTCAAAAACTTGCGCGCCGCGGTAACTCTGCAAGGTGGAGATGCCCATCTTGGAGAAGACCTTGAGCAGCCCCTTGTCCACGGCCTTGATGTAGCTCTTCACCGCGGCTTCAGGTGTAGAGGCGTGAGGCAGCTCGCCCGAGGCGGCGAGTTCCTCGATGGTTTCGATGGCGAGGTACGGATTGACGGCGCTCGCGCCATACCCGATCAGCAGCGAGTAATGCATGACCTCGCGGGGTTCCCCGGATTCAATGATCAGCGCGACACCGGTACGGGTTCCCTCTCGCACGAGATGATTATGAACGGCGGTAAGCGCGAGCAGACAAGGAATGGGCGCGAACTCTTCGTCGATTCCGCGGTCGGAGAGAATCAGCAGAGTGTAGCCCGCCTTGATCGCGAGCGAAGCGCGGCGGCAGAGGCTATCCAGCGCTTTTCTTAAACTCGTTTCGCCTTCATGGACGCTGAATGTGGTCGGCAATGTAGATGCGAGCAGATCGCCACGCGAGACACGGCGCAGCTTTTCCAAGTCGCGATTGGTCAGCACCGGATGCTGCATCTTCAGCGTGTGGCAGTTTTCCGGAGCTTCCGACAAAATGTTGCGCTCCGTTCCGATGTAGCTGGTGAGCGACATCACCAGATCTTCGCGAATGGGATCGATGGGCGGATTCGTCACTTGCGCGAAGAGCTGCTTGAAATAGTTGAAAAGCGACTGCGGCTTGTCGGATAAGCACGCCAGCGGTGTATCGGTTCCCATGGAGCCGACAGCCTCTTCGCCGTTGGTAGCCATTGGTGCGATCAGCAGGCGAATGTCTTCATC
>JAVKSW010000541.1:0-2488 GCA_039583505.1 Bryobacteraceae bacterium
GTGGGAGCACAGCGGAAAGATCTTCTCGCGCAAGCATTAACCGACAGCTTCGTGCTGGCTGGCTTGGGCGGCGCGCTGGGGCTGGCGCTGACTTACGCGACCTTCGGTTTCCTGATCGCTCATGCGCCGGCCGATCTTCCCAGGCTCGATGAGGTTCGAATCGACGGGCCGGTGCTGTTCTTCGGGCTATTCATCACGGCTGTCACGGGGTTGCTGTGCGGACTGCTGCCAGCGTGGCGGTACGCGGCCGGCGATCCACAGGAAGCATTGAAGAGCGGAAGCCAGAGCGTGACGGAGGGGCGGAGAGGGCAGCGCATTCGTTCTACGCTGGTCAGTCTCGAAGTGGGGCTGAGCACGGTGTGCCTGGTTGCATTTGGATTGTTGCTGCACAGCTTCGTCAAAATACTCCGCGTCGACAGAGGGTTCGATGTCGAGCGAGTGCTGACAGTCGCGCTCGACTTGCCGTACCGGCAGTATCCAAAACCGGCGCAGCGGACGCAGTTCTGGCGACGTCTGCTGCCTAGGGTGGAAGCGTTGCCCGGCGTGGTGTCGGCCGGGATCTCGAACAGTCTCCCGCTGACTGGCGAGGGAGCGGACAATTGGCTGATTCCGGAAGGCGCGGCGCTTCGGCTTTCGGAACGACCTGTGGCAGATATGCGGTTTGTGAATCCGGAGTTCTTCCGCACGCTGGGCATTCCGCTCAAGCGCGGTCGCATCTTCAGGGACGTCGATCAAGGCACAAGGGTGGCGGTGCTTTCCGCGCAAACAGCGACTCGCCTGTTTAGAAATGCCGACGCGGTGGGCAAGCGTTTTCATTTGGGCGATACAGACTCGCCGCTGATTACGGTTATTGGCGTGGTGGGCGATGTACGTGCAAACGGGCTGCAACGGAATCCGAACTTGACGCTTTACATTCCGTATTGGCAGCGCGACCGGATGGAGATGGCGCTGGCAGTACGTACGACCCTGGATCCGCTGGGTGTGGCCGGCGCCGTGCGGCGGGAAATTCACAAGATAGATGAGAACCTGCCCGTGCCGCAGTTCCGCACGATGACGGAAGTGCTGGACGCCTCAGTGGCTCAGCGAAGATTTCAAGTATTCCTGTTGGCGATCTTCGGCGGCCTGGCGTTGTTGATGGCGAGCTTAGGAGTTTACGGCGTCGTATCGTACGAAATGGCGCAGCGCAAAACCGAAATGGGGCTTCGAATGGCACTGGGCGCGCGAGCCGGGGAGGTGGGATGGCTTGTGCTGCGGCAAGGTATGGCACCGGTGGTGCGAGGCGTGGCGGCGGGCGTTGTGGCGGCGGTTTTCTTGGGAAAGATGCTCGGAAGCATGCTGTTTGGGGTTAGTGGACACGACGCGGCGACGATTTGCGGAGTGGTCGCGCTACTCGTGGGGGTAGCGACGCTGGCGTGCTGGATCCCGGTGGCGCGCACCATGCGTATCGATCCGATTCAAGCGTTACGGTATGAGTAGCTGCAGATGAACGAGCTACGCGCGGTTGGACTGATCGCCGATTGCGATGACGAAGTAGTTCGCCGGTCCGGCGCCCACGTTCTTTAAGCCGTGCATTTCGCCTGACGCAGCGAAAGCGACGCCTCCGGGCCCAATGCGCTCGGGCTTGCCGTTGGCTGTAAACTCGAGCGTGCCTTCGCGAATCAGCATGAATTCCGAATGGACGTGGTGGTGCGCGGCATGCGGCGACTGACCGGGCAGGAGCATGGTTTCGTGCATCTCGACCAGTTCGCCGGTCGGCAGCTTACCGTGGAGAACCGGCCGGGTGACTGCTCCGCTGGGCGACTGCTTCACGGGCAATTGATCGAATGAGTAGGTGGCCGAGTGAGATAAGAGCGGCTGCTCCGAGTTTCTGGTTTGTGCATCCGCGATGGCGCTGCCCAGAAGACCGAGCGTGGGCAGCAGAAGAGAAATATCACGCCGTGTCATGCCGCAATAGTATCGTGTCTTGCTTTTGGACGAGGGTAGGTGCTGGTGGGCGGCACGAATAAGCCAAAGAGCCGCCTGATAGCCTCGGGTGAGGCATGCCTTTGAACGCGGCCGTGATTGGTGAGTTTGTGGGCACGATGGTGCTCATTCTGTTGGGGAACGGCGTAGTGGGCGGAGTGTTGCTGAGCCGCTCCAAGGCGGAAGGCGCGGGGTGGCTGACGATTGCGACCGGCTGGGGATTGGCTGTATTCGCAGGAGTGGCAGTCAGTATTTCGATGGGCGACATGGACGCGCATCTGAATCCCGCGTTCACGGTCGCCTCGGTGCTGATGACAGGGCATTACGAACGGTTGTTTACTTATATTCCGGCGCAGATTTTAGGAGCAAGTACAGGCGCGGTCCTGGTGTGGCTGTTCTATCTGCCGCACTGGAAGGTAACTCCCGATGCAGGCAAAAAGCTGGCGTGTTTTTCGACCGGTCCAGCGATACGCCAGCCGGCCTGCAATTTCTTGAGTGAGGTGATTGCGACGTTCGTGCTGGTGCT
>JAVKSW010000542.1:0-2477 GCA_039583505.1 Bryobacteraceae bacterium
AGCTCGATTTATCCACTTGGTCAAGGCTTGGTTTTGGCGCTCGGCTGGATGGTGTTCGGCCACCCGTGGGCGGGCGTTCTCCTATCAGCGGGCGCGTTTTGCGCAACGTGCTACTGGATGCTGCGGGGCTGGACGACATCAGGATGGGCACTGGTCGGCGGTGTTCTAACGGCGGTCGAATTTGGCCCTTTGAGTTATTGGATGAATTGCTACTGGGGCGGGGCAGTTTCGGCGACCGCAGGGTGTCTAGCGTTGGGAGCGTTGCCGCGACTGGCGCGGCACAATCGAGTTCGAGACGCAATCTCGTTGGGATTGGGGCTCGCGCCGCAGTTGCTGACTCGGCCCTATGAATTTTTGCTGCTCGGTTTGAGCGTGTTACTGTTCTTCGCGCCAGCGCTCATTCGACACATCGAATGGCGCAGAGTTATGAGAGCGCCGGCAATCGTCGTCGTGGTGCTCGGTGCAGCGGCCTTGCTCATGCTGTTTCAGAACAAACGAGTGACCGGAAGTTGGACCACGCTGCCGTATGCGCTCTACCGATATCAGTACGGCGTGCCCGCGACGTTCACCGTTCAGCAGAATGCGGTTCCCCATCGCCAGCTCAACCGCGAACAGGAGCTGGATTATAGAGCCCAAACCGCTGTTCATGGCGAGGGCACGGACACGCTCGGAAGCTATCTCGAACGCCTGGTGTATCGTGTGCGCTTTTACCGCTTCTTTCTGCTTGCGCCGCTGTATTTAGCTCTGTTGGCCTTTGTTGTGACGGTGCGCGAATTTCGGTTTGCGTGGGTGCTCCTCACGCTTTCCCTGTTTGCGTTGGGCGCCAATCTCTATCCTTACTTCTATCCCCATTACCTGGCGGCAATCGCGTGCCTGTTCGTGCTGGCGAGCGTGGTAGGGCTGGACCGTTTGGATTCGCTCGAGATCCGGCGAGGGGCTGTCGGCCGCTACGCTGCCCTGACTCTACTGGTGGTTTGCGCGGCCCAGTTTCTCTTCTGGTATGGCATGCACGGGTGGGCTGGCGAGGAAACGCTATTCGCCGTGGTCCCGTTTGAGACGTGGGACTTCATTAACCACGGCGATCCCGGAGGTCGCATCAAGATCAACGACGAGCTGATGCAGGAACCGGGCAAGCAGCTGGTTTTCATTCGTTACGGGCCACAGCACGCCTTCCACGAGTGGGTCCAAAACGGGGCGGATATCGACGCGGCGCGAATTGTCTGGGTACACGATTTGGGGGCAGCGGAAAACGAACTGCTGCGGCGCTATTACCGTGATCGCACGGCGTGGCTGCTTGAACCTGATGCCCGGCCGCCGAAATTGAGCCCCTATGCGGAGGAGACGCGGCGATTCGAAGACGTGCGTTGAGGCTCGAACGCAATGGCGAGTTGCGCAGCCGTGGCATTGTGCTCCTGCGCCAAGCTCGCGAGCTTGTCGATAGCCTGGCGATTTTGGTAGAGGTGAGAGGATGTGCCGGGTAAACTCATTTCGTATGGATGCGATGAGCACCGAGCGCCTGATTCTAAGAGATTGGAAACGGTCGGACCGTAAACCGTTCGCGCGGATAAATGCCGATCCACGCGTGATGGAATTTTTCCCGCAAACCCTTTCCCGCGAGGAGAGCGATGTGGTCGTCGACCGCATTGAAGAGCATTTCCGGCGGCATGGTTTTGGTTTATATGCGGCGGAACTGAAGGACGAAGGTCGTTTTATCGGGTTCACCGGAATTGCTATTCCGCGCTTCGAAGCGCGCTTCACTCCATGCGTGGAGATTGGATGGCGACTTGCTGCCGAGTATTGGGGCAAAGGACTAGCTACCGAAGCGGCGAGAGCTGTGCTCGAGCATGGCTTTGAGAGCCTGGCGTTCGATAAGGTCGTGTCGTTTACGGTTCCGGCGAACACGAGATCCCTTCGGGTTATGGAGAAGCTCGGCATGACTCGGGGTACAGCAGACGATTTCGATCATCCGAATCTGCCGAAAGGCCACCCGTTGCGCCGGCATGTCCTGTATCGGATCGACAAAGGCCGATTTTACTCGTTGGCTTCGCTGGTCAACACTTCTTCGGCTCGCCCGGCGTCTTCAGATCTGACAACGAGTCGAATCCCTTCGGACATTAAGAGCGACGGCCGTTGACCGCCGCAATCGTCACAACTAATCATGCAATCGATGCCGAAGGCTTCCAGTGCACCCTTAGCAATACCGGCCTCGGACGCGCTTGTGAAGGTGCGAATCGCGACGAGGTCGGGCTGTGTGGCGTCAGGATCGGGAGTGATCATCGTCCATATCTTCTCAGCAGGATGAACTCGATAGTGGGATGCGACTGAAATTTGGGCCCGCCTGAAAGCCCTTGCGAACCTCTCGAAACGCCTCGCGTCTAGTGAAACTCTTCGCGCCTATGCCCTAGGAGCTTGTTGAAAATCGGAGAAGAACAAGTCACCTGAAGAATGTTTAGGTCGTCTTTGGTGTATGCGTGGAA
>JAVKSW010000543.1:0-2475 GCA_039583505.1 Bryobacteraceae bacterium
TACCCGGAGAAATCGCCACTGCGGGAGGGATCTTATCGAGGACTCGCCGCCACCGCAAATCACTTCGCTCGCGAATCGCACATGGACGAGCTCGCGGCTGCAGTAGGCATGGACCCGCTTGCGTTCCGCTTGAAGAATCTGAGGAACCCGAGGATTCAGGCGGTGCTCGATGCCGCGACGGAGCGCTTTGGCTGGTCAAAGCATCGGGCGACGAAAAATCGTGGGTACGGGCTCGCTTGTGGAACAGAGAAGGGCGGCTATATCGCGTGCTGCGCGGAGATCTCACTCGACGCCGACCACCAAGTGCACATCGAAAGAATCGTGGAAGCTTGGGAATGTGGCGCGATCGTGAACCCGGAGCACCTCAGGAATCAAGTGGAGGGCGCGATTGTGATGGGTATTGGCGGCGCTCTGTTCGAGGCGATTGAGTTCGACGACGGTCGAATTGTTAATGCGCGCCTTTCCAAATATCGCGTTCCGCGATTCAGCGATGTGCCGAAAATCGACGTGATCCTGCTGGACCGCAAAGACCTGCCATCCGCCGGCGCGGGGGAAACACCGATCGTCGGCATCGCGCCCGCAGTCGCGAATGCGATCTACAGTGCAACCGGGGCGCGCGTCCGCTCTATGCCGATGCTACCTGCGTTTAAAGTTTAGCCCTAGTTCGTAGCTTCGCGGCTGAAATTAGTTCAGCACTTCGCGTGTCCATCCGGTGGAATTATGAAATTAGGATTTATCGGCGCCGGGAAAATGGGCGCGGGAATGGCGCGAAATCTGCTGCGCGCCGGCCATGAGGTTACGGTATACAATCGAACGCGCGAGAAGGCAGAGACATTGCGGAGCAATGGCGCGCAGGTGGCCGATTCGCCTGCTGAAGCGGTGCGCGAGGCAGAAGCCGTTTTCACCATTCTGTCGGATGACCGCGCGGTGGCGGACGTCGTATTCGGCGAAAACGGAATCGCCTCCGCTTTGAAGAAAGGCGCCGCGCATGTTTCAAGCAGCACCATCAGCGTTGAATTTGGCCGCAAGCTGAATGAGGAGCACACCCGGCGAGGGCAGGTTTTCGTAGCGGCGAACGTATTCGGACGTCCGGAAGCAGCCGAAAAGAAGCAGTTGATTGTGGTTGCGGCGGGTGAATCGTCCACCATCGAGCGCTTACGCCCGTTGTTCGATGCCGTCGGAAAGAAAACATTCATTGCCGGCGACGAGCCGTGGAACGCTAACGCGATGAAGCTCTGCGGAAATTTTATGATCGCGAGCATGCTGGAGACGTTCAGTGAAGCCTTTGCGACGCTGCGCAAAGCCGAACTCAATCACCACCTGTTCCTCGAAATCGTCAACGAGCTGTTCGCCTCGCCCGTGTACAAGAATTACGGGCAGATCGTCGCCGATGAGCGGTTCGATCCGGCAGGATTCGAGCTGAAGCTGGGCTTAAAGGACGTGAGACAAGCAATTGAAGCCGCGGAGCGATTCGGTGTGGCCATGCCATTCGCCAGTGTGATCCGCGATCACTTGATTTCCGCCATGGCGCATGGCCAGGAAAAGCTGGATTGGTCAAGCATTGCGCTGGTATTGACTCGTTCGGCGGGAATCGAAGCGACGCCGCAAAAAACGGCTCATGCGTGATGTGTTGCCACGCTAGCTCGAGAAGCGCGCAATGGTCCACTGCTGCTTATCTGGGTCGTAGACAAACGAGACACTCGCATCCAATTCTGTGGTACTAGGCCGGCCCCCGCAGTACACGATATGCTGCAAGTCCAGTTCAGTGGGATGCGTGGTCTGGTCCGGCAGATCCAATTTGTATTCACAAGCCGCGTTCTGCTTTTTGACGTGGACCATCCACGTCTCAGCCTTCGCATTGTAATGCAGCAGTTGCGCTGCGCCCTCCGGCGTCAACGATGGGATCGTCGGCTTCGGTGGAGTGCTACAGGCGGCAAGCACGAGCAGAAAGGCCAAACAGGCAACTTTACTCATGTGGTGCATCGTAACACTCGACGGGTACGATACGCGATGTGCCCGGTTGTGCGTCTAGTCATAGGATGCGGCGCGATCCTGAATTTTTCGGTGAACCTGAGCTTGATCTCCTCTACATGGCAAAGCGGCTTCGCGAAGCGCTACGGCTAGAATCGCTTCTGACCGAAGCAGGGATTGATTACCTGGTTGAGACCGGCACGTATACGGGCGGTCTCCTGCTGAAGCGCGAACTCGCGGGCGCCTTCTTTTATGTCTCGCCCACAAACGCTGAGAGCGCAAGAGAAATTCTCCGCAAGAACCGCTATAAGCCTTACGCGCCCGAATAGCCGGGCGTGGCAGGATCGGACCGGCGCAGATTTTCCGCCATCTGCTCCGGCGCGGTGTCCGCCAAGAATGTGCCATAGGCGGTCTCAATCGACGCCAAATATTTAAGCTTGGTCGCGCTGCGTTGCAGGGGCAGAAACTGGACGTAAAGGTGGTACGGAGCATCGGGCTGCCGCA
>JAVKSW010000544.1:0-2473 GCA_039583505.1 Bryobacteraceae bacterium
GCGATCACAATCAACACGGTTCCGATTCCGCCGAGAACGACCGCGGGCACGGTCCCAAACCACTGGGCGGTGATTCCAGATTCGAACTGCCCCACCTCATTAGAAGCGCCAATGAAGACCATGTTGACCGCGCTGACGCGCCCGCGCATGTCATCAGGCGTCCCGAGTTGGATCGTAGTGTGTCGAACGACGACGCTGATGGTGTCCGATGCGCCGAGCAGGAACAGCATCAACAGCGAGAGCGCGAGATTGTGCGAGAGTCCAAATGCAACCGTAAATACACCGAATGCAAAGACACAGCACAGCATGGTTACACCGGCGCGGCGCTGCAGCGGCCACTGCGCGACGATCAAACCCATCATTACCGCACCCAACCCAGGCGCGCTACGCAGGATGCCCAGGCCGGTTGCGCCGACGTTCAGAATTTCTCGCGCATAGACCGGCAGAAGTGCAACGGCTCCGCCGAGCAAGACGGCAAAAAGATCGAGCGAGATGACGCCGAGAATCAGTTTGTTCCGCCAGATATAGCGCAGGCCGTCTAAAACAAGTCGTACCGATGCGTCTTTGCGGGGTCTCTCGATGGCCTGCAGGCGGACCCGGCTCAAGAAGAGAAACCCGGCGAAATAGGAGAGCGCCGCACACGTGTACACGAGCAGCGGGCTACCAGTGAGACCATATAACACGCCGCCGATCATGGGTCCGGCAATAGTCGCCGTCTGAAAAATAGAAGAGCTCCAGGCAACCGCATTCGGGAAATGCTTTTCCGACACAAGCAGCGGAACCAGGGCCTGGCTGGCGGGTGCATGAAAAGCACGGACCGCGCCGTTCAACAGAAGCGCAGCATACATTGGACGCGCCGAGGAGAGGCCGTGCAGGGTGAGCGCGAGCAGAAGAAGTGAGCAGGCGGAAAATCCCGCGTAACACGCCTGAAGAATCCGCAGACGCGCGATGCGATCAGCCGTATGACCGGCAATGAGGAACAGAAAGACGCCGGGCAGGAACTGCGCCAGGCCGACGAGGCCCAGGTCGAGAGGGCGATGCGTCAGTTCATAAACCTGCCAGCCAACCGCGACTGACTGCATTTCCGACGAGATGGTCGTCAGAAAACGGGCCGTCATGTAGAACCGAAAATTCGGATAGCGAAACGCTGCGCGGGAGGAGGACTCGGATGACTTGCGGTGCATTCGGTCTGGTGCCAGTGTCCCACGCGAAGCGGGAATTTGTTACGGCTTCTGAAACAACTTACTATCTATGTAGGATGCAGACCACAAATCGCTGGGGTATTGCA
Source organism: Bryobacteraceae bacterium (assembly GCA_039583505.1). Classification (GTDB taxonomy): domain Bacteria; phylum Acidobacteriota; class Terriglobia; order Bryobacterales; family Bryobacteraceae; genus Bog-105. Next base: position 1,289 of record JAVKSW010000544.1, read on the forward strand.
GTTGCTGGAGTTTTCATGCAGGTAGCGCTGGGGGCCGTCTACGCGTGGAGCGTTTTTCGTGTCCCGCTAACCAAAAAATTTGGTTGGAGCATCCCAAATGTCACGCTCACGTTTACGATTGCGATCTTCGTTCTCGGTGTCGCAGCTTTCTTCGGGGGGCTGTGGCTGAATCGCCGTGGTCCCCGCGTAGTCGCGATGACCGGCGGCGCGCTGTACGGAATCGGGGTACTTCTGGCGAGCTTTTCGGCGAATAGATTGTGGTGGCTTTATCTGAGTTATGGCGTGATCGGCGGGACGGGGCTGGGGTTTGGATACATCGTTCCTGTCGCGGTGCTTGTCAAATGGTTTCCGGATCGGCGCGGTCTGCTCACGGGTATCGCAGTGGGCGGATTCGGCGCCGGGGCTCTGGTTACCGCACCGGTCGCGACTCGACTGATCCAAAGCGTGGGAGTGCTGGCGACGTTTGCGTACTTAGGCACCGCGTATCTCGTCGTGACGGTAATCGCCGGGTACTTTATGCGGAATCCGCCACCTGATTGGACGCCGGCGAACTGGACTCCGACTGCATTGGAAATTAAGCAACGTTCCGCGGAAGATTACAAACTGGGTGGGGCGTTGAGGACGTGGCAATGGTGGGCACTTTGGTTACTGCTGTTTCTGAATACTTCCGCCGGCATCTCGGTCATCTCGCAGGAGGCGCCAATGTTTGAAGAGCTCACCAAAGTGACTGCCATCGCGGCCGCCGGCATGGTAGGGATTGCTTCCATAGGGAACGCATTCGGCCGGGTGTTTTGGGCCTGGGTATCGGACAGCGTGACGCGACGCATGACATTTCTGATTATGTTCGCGCTGCAAGTAGTGCTGTTCTGGATGTACCCCAGCCTGCAGTCCGCCGTCATAATGACGGTCGTTACGTTCATCATCCTGATGTGCTACGGCGGAGGCTTTGGAACGATGCCGGCGTTCACAGCAGATTACTTCGGTGCGAAAAATGTCGGGCCGATCTACGGCCTGATGCTGACAGCGTGGGGCTTCGCCAGCGTATTTGGGCCGTTGCTAATCGCGCACATGCGCCAAACGAGCGGAGTGTACTCCGGCGCGCTGCACATCATTGCGGTGGTGATGCTGGCCTCTATGGTTCTGCCGTTCCTGGTTCGGCCGCCGAGCGCATCGACAGTCCGTTAG
>JAVKSW010000545.1:0-2473 GCA_039583505.1 Bryobacteraceae bacterium
GTCCCCAGCAAGTCCGCTCTGAGGTTGTTGCTGAACTGGTGCGCAAACGCTTTTACCGCCCCGTAGACGTTTCCTCCGGGATACGGCCACTCGCCCGCCGTCGAACCAATATTGATTACATGTCCCCGATTGCGTTCCACCATGCCCGGTAAAAGCAGCCGTGTGCAATAAACCAGTCCTTTGACATTGCTGTCGATCATGGCGTCCCAGTCATCGAGGTCCGCGGTTTGCGCGGGATCCAGTCCGATTGCGCCGCCGGCGTTGTTCACTAGGATGTCGATCTGAGCAAATTCGGCGGGAAGCTTGTGGATGGCCTGCTCCACCTCGGCGCGTTTGCCAACGTCGAATGTGAGAGGCAGGAAGTTGCCGCCCAATTCCTTATGCAGGTTGTTCAGCCGCTCGCCGCGACGTCCGGTTCCGATAACGCGCGCGCCATCTTTGGCAAATCGTTTTGCGATGGCTTCCCCGAAGCCAGACGTAGCTCCAGTCACAAACAAAGTCATAGATGTAACGATATTACTAATGCCCACTTTTGCTCAGGATGTTAGATTCTCGATACGGCGGATTCTTAAATCCCCCGGCTTCGCGGTTGCGGCGGTGGCGACGCTCGCCCTCGGCATTGGAGCGAATACGGCGATGTTCACCGTCATCGATAGCGTCCTGATTCGCCCACTTCCCTATCGGGACGCGAACCGGCTGATCAGCATCGGGGAGGGGGCGAATCCGAAAGCGATGACCTCTACTTCATGGCTCACCCTCCAGGATTTGCGGCGACAATCGAAAACCTCACGGATATCGCGGCATACATCGAGGACGTCGCCATTCTCCAGACTCCGGAGGGCGGAAAGACCGTATTCAGCCCGAGATTGACATCGAATCTTCTCCCGCTGCTTGGAAGTCAGCCGCTGCTGGGTCGCACCTTCACTCAAGCAGACTGCGCGCCGGGTGCGCCGCTGACTGTCCTGCTCAGCGAGCGAGTGTGGCGCGAAACCTTTCACGCCGATCCGCTTGTGCTGGCCCATCAGATTCGTATTGGGAACGTGCCTCATACAGTCATCGGCGTTATGCCTGCCTCGTTCGCCTTCCCCGATCAAGACCGGTCCGACGCCGAGAAAGGCATCTGGCTACCGTGGCAACCGAGCGAAGCGATGCGCCAAGGACGCGGGTTCACGGTTGCTTTGCTGGTGGGTCGCTTGCGGCCGGGTGCTACCGAACGGCAGGCCAACGCTGAGCTGTCAACCATCGCCGCGAACATCAAGAGACAAAGCCCCAGCGATGCGAGAGATCTGCAGTTCGCCCTTCTCCCCTATCAGGAAATGGTGACCGGATCCATCCGGCCCGTCTTCCTGGCAATGACCGCCGCGCTGGGCCTGGTGCTTCTGATCGCCTGCGCAAATGTAGCCAACCTGCAGCTCAGCCGCTGTCTCGCCCGCGACCAAGAACTGGCCATCCGAACCGCTTTAGGCGCTCCGAAATGGAGATTGCTCCGAGAGCTGGTGGCCGAGGGCGCGGTTTTGAGCATCCTCGGCGCACTGGTCGGGCTCGCCATCGCTTTCGCGATTCTGCAGGCGGTTCACGCATTGCCTCCCGACATGATTCCGCGTGCTGGGGAGATCCACCTCCGGCTTACGATCCTCCTCGCCCTCGCTCTATTGGCGGCGCTGGTTACCGTGCTCTCCTCCATTACTCCGGCGCTCTTTGCACTGGGTGCCGAGCCGCAGTCGGTGCTGCGCGGCGCTGGACGCGGCATGAGCGCTCGCGCGGCCCGTTCGCGAATGGCGGCGTTCATTGTTGTCGGCGAAGTAGCACTGGCCGCGGTTTTGCTCGTTGCATGTTCCCTCCTCTTCCGCACGCTCTACAATCTCGAACACAAGTGGCTGGGATTCCAGGTGGAGAACCTCGTAACGTTCAGAGCCACTCCCCCGAGTTCGGCCGGATACCTGAGCGGGGCCACGGAACCCAAGCCCGGCGAGCAATCCGTCGCGACTCACGTCTACAGTCCGATATTGGATGAGCTCCGCAAATTACCCGGCGTGGACCAGGCTGCACTCACCTCTTCCATTCCGTTCGACGGAGTGGATATGCATACTAGCTTTTCGCTGAACGGACACGAAAACCGGACTCAGGAAGAGAAGAACACTTATCACGCCATGATTCGGGTCCTGAGCGGAGATTACATGCAGGCCGTGCATACGCCGATGGTGCGAGGCCATGCTATATCCAACGACGACACCGGAACCCAACAGTTTGTGGCCGTCGTGAATCAGGCCTTCGCGCGGCGGTTTCTCAAGGGTGATCCGATCGGCCAGAAAATCGAGCTCGGCGGAAAAGAGATCGGCATGGAAAAGCCCTACACCATCGTGGGCATAACGGCTGATGCTGTACAGAAGAGCACCGCCAGTCCGGCTGAACCGGAGCTTATGCTCCCTTATCTGCAAATATCGGAGCGATCGCTCTTCTATCCGATACTTAT
>JAVKSW010000546.1:0-2451 GCA_039583505.1 Bryobacteraceae bacterium
TTCGCACATGACGACGTGGGTACAGGGAGATCTCCGCCGGAAAGCGCGCCGCGTACGGAACGAACGCAACGAAATGGTCGTTCCTGGCGACGATTCGCGAACCATCTTTCAGCTCATCCGTCATCAGGCGGCAAAAGAGGCATTCTCCGGCATTTGTCTTCGCGTAAGCCAGCGCGGACGCAAGCTCTTTCTGAACGAGGGGCGAAATGAACGGCATCGCATAGATCTGGCCGTGCGGATGAGGCATGGTGACGCCCACTGCTTCACCACAGTTTTCGAAAACCGCGACAACTGCGATCTCTGGATTGGCAGCGTGTTGCCGGGTGCGCTCCGTCCAGAGGTCGACTACTTTGCGCCAGTTTTCGACCGTCAGCTTCGACGGGGGAAGCGCGTGTTCCGGTGAGTACAAGACCACATCGCAGGCGCCGCGCGCCCCGGTTTCAGCGAACAACCCCGGCTGTGGATCGAATGGCTCGGCGTCGGGAGAAAACGCCGGGAAATCGTTCGGATAGAGATAGACATCGTAGTGATCTGGCACGTGGCCCGAGCCCGGATCGAACGGGCACCACCCGGCAGGCATCTGCGGTCGATCCTGCCGTGCGGTTGTCACCACCACCCACTGCTCGAGCAAAGCGTGCCAGCGAACCTGATGCATCGACTACTGGACGATCTCTGCTACTGGAATGGTGACAGTGTTGCTGACTAGTCCTTCTTGCGAGATCAGGAGTGGGGTGCTGCGATTGTTTGTTAAATCGGCCGGCAATTGAATGCGTACCTCATAGACGCCTATCGCCCCGTGCGGCAGAGCCGCGGAGAGGACCTGCGCCGATCGGCCGCTAACTATTGCCGCGACCGGAGTGATGACCGGTGCGTCGGGACCGTCATAAGGAACGCCGGCGAGCAGTGTGCTGGCCGGGTCGCCGCTATCTACAGTACCCAGACCCGCCGCCCAGAACACAAGCACTTCGCCGGGCTTCGCTGGATTATCCGAGGTGACAGGAGCGCTCGCCTCGCCGGATACCGGGTCCGTGTGCAGGATCATCCCCTCTCTGGGCTCAGCACCGCCAAAAGCAAACAGGCCAGGAGTTCCGGGAAGCAGTTTCACAGCCGTCGCGTTCGTGATGGTCACTGTGCCGTCCTTGTGTTGCGTGCGAATGTAGAGACTTGCTTCGGAAGTATTACCGAGATCGTAGGGAAACTGCACTCGCACCTCGCCAGGCGATGCGGAAAGGATGGGCAACAGGACGCCATTCAAAACAACTTGCACCCCTGCCAAATTACCGGGCAAGGCTTCGTTGCTCTCTGCGGGCGCCGACTCGCTCGTGTCGCTCAACCCTCGTCCCGTAATCGTTACCAAGGTCCCAGGCGCAACCGGACCCGGCATTAGACTTGCCGAGTTCATGACGGAATTGTTCGGCAGGGGTGTGTCGGCGGCCGTGAAAACGAGGATCCGGCGATTGAGAGGATCGGCGATGAAAAGATTCGTTCCATCGGATGCAAGCGCGCTCGGACGACCAATCGTGTCCGGCCCGGAAGTGTCGCTGTTATTGGAAGAAGTGAGGCTCGGCTGTCCGAGAACCGCATCCGCAGGTTGATTGTCAGACACTGGCAAGGAGTTCCATATCAGCACGCGATGCAAAGCGCCATCTCCGACGAACAGACGCTTGCCGTCGAACGCCACCGAGATTGGATCGACAATCGTTGACGCCGAGATCGAAGAGTTATCGGCAACCGATCGACCGAGAACAACATCGGGTCCCTTGATGGCGCGCGGCAGGCTACTATCACGCCAGATCAGAATGCGATGGCCGGGCTCATCCGCGATGACGATGGTTTTTCCGACGCCGCTCACCGAGGCAGCACCCGGCGAAACCGATTGCGTGATGGTTGCGATGGGTGAAAAGCCGCACAACGGGCAGGTCGAATGGGGATACGCGCTCAATTCGTCCTTTGATCCTGAAATTGGCGTGAGATCAAACGTCAACACGCGATGAGACAAGTCCGCCGCATAGAGATGCCCGTTAGAGATCGCAAGTGCCGAGGGTGTGAAACTCCCCTCTCGCGCGGTAAACGAACTCTGGCCGATGACCGCCCGAGCGGCTTGCCCGTTCTGGAACTCGGAGGCGCGGATTGACAATCCGGCCAACAATAACGTGGCGACGCCGCTGATTCGCTTCATCCAGTTCTTCAGTGGCGGCGAACCGCCTAGCTAATAGCCTACTGCCTCTTACGCCGATACGTCGCGGTCACGCGGGTTGAAAGACCGCCGCGCGCCGCAAAGTCTCCCACAACCGTCGCTTCCATCGGGCTGGTAGCCCTCACTACATCAGCGAGGAACTTGTTCACTACGTTCTCCTGGAAGATGCCCAGGTTTCGGTACGCGAGTGTGTACATCTTAAGGGATTTAAGTTCCAAGCACCGTCTGAAAGGTGTGTAGATAAGGCGCAACGT
>JAVKSW010000547.1:0-2451 GCA_039583505.1 Bryobacteraceae bacterium
GCGCATGAGTGGGTCGCATCATGAGATGACGCGATGAAGTACATCCTTGCACTCGATCAGGGGACGACTAGTTCGCGAGCATTGTTGCTGGGGCACGATGGGCGCGTCCACGGAGTCGCGCAGACGCCATTTCGGCAGATCTTTCCAAAGCCTGGCTGGATAGAACACGACCCCGGGGAGATTTGGTCATCGCAATTCGGAGCCGCGATGGAAGCACTCGCGCAGGCGGGTGCGAAGCCGGAATCGATTGCGGCGATTGGGATCACCAATCAGCGCGAAACGACGATTCTTTGGGACCGCAAAACAGGCGAACCGATTCATAACGCGATTGTCTGGCAGGATCGGCGGACGTCCGGATTCTGCGATCAGCTTCGTGAGCAGGGCAATCAGCCAACCATTCAGCAGAAGACCGGGTTGGTGATAGACGCATACTTCTCCGGCAGTAAGATCCGCTGGATTCTGGACAACATCCCGGGTGCTAGGGAGCGGGCGCTCCGGGGAGAGCTGGCGTTCGGAACCGTAGATAGCTGGCTCATCTGGAAGCTGACTGAAGGTGCCCGGCACGTCACCGATGTCACGAATGCCAGCCGGACGATGCTGTTCAACTTGCACACGCAGGAATGGGACGAAGAGCTGCTGAAATTGCTCGGCGTTCCTCGCTCTCTGTTACCGGAGGTCATCGGCTGCAGCGAGGTTTGCGGCGAGACGGCGGGCATACTGCGCGGTATTCCGATCTCTGGCATTGCAGGCGATCAACAAGCCGCGCTGTTTGGACAGATGTGCATGAACCCGGGAATGGTGAAGTGCACATACGGGACCGGGAGTTTCATGCTGCTGAACACGGGCGCTCAACCGGTCACTTCGCGGAATCAATTGTTGACAACGATCGCCTGGAGAGTCAACGGGCGAACCTCCTACGCGCTGGAGGGCAGCATCTTTATCGCGGGCGCGGTGGTGCAGTGGCTGCGAGACGAGTTGCAGATCATTCGGACCGCTGAAGAGGTGGAAGAACTGGCGGCGAGCGTGGCGGATACGGCCGGCGTTTACCTGGTGCCCGCATTTTCCGGATTGGGTGCGCCGCACTGGGACCAATATGCGCGTGGGGCAATGCTGGGCCTGACGCGCGGAACCAATCGGGCGCACATCGCCAGGGCGGCTCTGGAGGGAATCGCATTTCAAGTTGCGGATGTGTTGGCTGCGATGGAGAGCGACTCCGGCGTGCCCGTGCGTGAGTTGCGCGTCGACGGAGGGGCAGCACGAAACAATCTCCTGATGCAGATTCAAGCTGACGTTTTGGGGATCCCGGTGACGCGGCCCTCGAATCCTGAGACCACGGTGCTGGGTGCAACGTATCTTGCAGGGCTGGCAGTCGGCTACTGGCCGGACCAGGAGACGATAGCGAAGCAGTGGACCGCGGACCGGCGGTTTACGCCTGCTATTGCGCAAGAGCAACGGAGCGAACGGCGCGCCGGTTGGGCGCGAGCGCTTCAGCGCACGGGCAACTGGGAACGCCAGTGATGCAACGGATCTAGCCGTGCGCCGTGAGGATGTCCTGGGCCGGATCGGTTCCACCAGCGAGTGGGACGTGGTCGTGGTGGGTGGCGGCGCGACCGGGCTGGGGACGGCTGTCGAAGCGGCCGCACGGGGGTACAAGACGCTGCTGCTGGAGGCGGAGGATTTCGCGAAAGGCACCTCAAGCCGCAGCACAAAGCTAGTACATGGCGGCGTGCGCTATCTCCAGCAAGGCAACATCAAGCTCGTGCTGGAGGCGCTTCGTGAGCGAGGGCGCATCCTGCGAAACGCACCGCATCTGGCTCATCGGGTAGCCTTCGTGATACCTGCGTATGCATGGTGGGAACTTCCGTTTTACGGAATGGGATTAACCCTTTACGATCTGCTCGCCGGCCGGGAAGGGTTGGGTGGATCGCGAATACTCTCCAGCAGACGAGTTCGAGAGGCTCTCCCCACTGTGAACCAAAGCAGCTTAATAGGCGGGATCCTTTACTACGACGGACAATTTGACGACGCGCGATTCGCCATGGCGCTCATGCGAACGATCTTCGATCTGGGCGGGACTGCGCTCAACTACGCGACGGTGACCGGATTATTGAAGCGTGGCGGTGTGGTCAGCGGTGTGATGGCACAAGACAGCGAATTGGCCACGCGCTTTGAAATTGGCGCGAGAGTGGTGATTAACGCAACAGGAGTTTTTGCCGATAACCTGCGTCGGTTGGATCAACCCGAAGCACAGGCGATGGTCACGGTCAGCCAGGGAACGCATATTGTGCTGCCACGCTCGTTTTTGCCTGGCGATTCAGCCTTGATGGTTCCGAGGACTTCCGATGGCCGCGTGTTGTTCGCGATTCCGTGGCATGATCGCGTGGTGGTGGGAACGACCGACGATCCTGTTGAGCGGCCTGAGATCGAGCCCGAAGCCATGCCTGACGAACG
>JAVKSW010000548.1:0-2448 GCA_039583505.1 Bryobacteraceae bacterium
TGTTCGTCCTTCGCTTGGACAGGCGCTTACCCGTCCGGATATAAAACGGCACCCCGGACCAGCGCCAGTTCTCGATAGCTAATTTGACAGCGGCGTAGGTCTCGACCGGCGAATCGGGCGCGACATCCGGCTCCTGACGGTAGCCCGGAACCGGTTTGCCGTCGATTTGCCCAGCGCCGTACTGCCCACGCACCGCGTTCGATCGCACTTGCTCAGCAGTGTCGACACAAATGGCTCCAATGACCTTGGCCTTTTCGGAACGGACCGCGTCCGCGCTGAACGAATTCGGCGCCTCCATCGCCGTCATCGCGACCAGTTGGAACACATGATTGGGCACCATGTCGCGCAAGGCGCCGGTGCGTTCGTAGAACCGTCCTCGTTGTTCGACGCCCACAGTTTCGGTGACGGTTATCTGGACATGATCGATGCGGTCGCGATTCCAAATGGGTTCGAACAAGCCGTTTGCGAAGCGGAACATCATGATGTTCTGCACGGTCTCTTTGCCCAGGAAATGGTCGATGCGATATATCTGTGTCTCGCTCAGGACCGTAAGAATCTGCTTGTTGAGGGCTTGCGCGGAACCCAGATCGTGACCAAAGGGCTTCTCGATAACTACGCGCCGCCAATGGCCATCCTTCTCGCACGTCAGTTCGCTTTGTCCGAGATGCTCCACGACTGGACCAAAGAAGCGATCGGCGACGGCAAGATAGAAGAGGTAGTTTCCGGCGGTTGCTCGCGACTGATCCAGCTCCCCCAATTTCGATTTCAACTTTTCGTAAGTGGCTGGATCATTCAGGTCTCCCTGCAAGTACGTCATCCGGCTGGTTAGCCAATTCCACACATCCGGGTTGACTTTCGCGCCATTGCCGGCAGCGGTGACGAACTGCTGTGTCATTTCCGCGAGCGAGTCGCGCCACGCTTCTTCGGTCAACTGAGCTAAATCGACTCCGGTAATCACGAATTGCTCGGGGAGCAGTTTTGCGCAGGCGAGGTTATAGAGCGCAGGTACAACCAGGCGTTTAGTCAGATCGCCGCCGGCGCCAAAAATCACCATGGAACAAGGTCCGCCCGGCTTCGCGCCGCTCGCTTTGTTGTGAGGCATCGCTTCTATTCTCCTGTAGCCCGGTTGCGGCGCGATCGACGATATTGGTAGAGAACCCATGAGCATCGGTGACCAGTTCGCATTCCTCTTTATCTTGGGGCTTCCTATCGCCTCGATTGCCTGGACCGTTACGCACGAGGAAGTCTTTCGCGAGCCGCGGGACTGGTGTAAGGACCAGAGTGAAAATTGCGACAAGTTGCTGAAGCGCAAGTTTTTTTACTTGTTCACCTGCGAATACTGCTTCAGCCATTACGTGACGGTATTGTTTCTGTTCATCACGCGGTTCAAGCTGCTGTATACCGACTGGCGGGGTTACTTGATTTCAGGGTTTGCGCTGGTGTGGGTGGCCAACGTGTACATGAACGTCTACTCCCGGGTGCGGCTCGACATCAAGCGAGAGCGGGTGGAGACTGCCGTACTCGAGAAAACGATCACCGCCGATGCACCTGCTGAGGAACATCCGAGCTAAGCAACCTGCGCTGATCATCCGGCGTCAGCTCGTCGTACAATCGCGTGAAGACGGCGTTGCTCCACCCGAAACCAGCCTGGTTGGCGCTGTAGCCGAAATGGATATTCTTTGCGACATTCGAGCCGCCGGTCACGACATCGTACTTTTCGACGATGAAGCCTTGCCGTAAAAACTCCCGCCGAATGAGCCCGAGAAATTTCATCGAGATCCGCTCCGCGTCATCGTTGTAGCCGTAACGGCGTAACCCGTCGACGGCAATCATCTCGAGGGGAGCCCAGCCGAACGGTGCGTCCCATTGGTTGCCGGTCACGTGCGTGCTCGTCTGTAAGCCGCCGAGCCTTTCGAACATCGATAGGTTCTTCTCGATGCGGGCCGCCTGCTGCCTGCCGGCGAAACCCGCCCAGAGCGGATAAAACGTCGTGAGAAACGGGTAGTGCCTCACGCGTTTCTGAGCGAAATTGTAGTCGTAATACAAACCGTCTTTGTCATCCCACATCAGCCGGTTCACTCGCCCGGCGCGGTCGTCTGCGCGTTTATGCCATGCCGCGGATTCAGCGCCGCGCCCGAGCGATTCCAAAATCGCGGCGGTTTGCGTCTCCATCAGATAAAGAAGAGAATTGAGGCACACGGGATCGTAGTGAATGATGTCGATGTTGAATGGACCGAAGCGATTCGAAGGATCGAATCCCGATTCCCGCATCGAGCGGTCGCCTTTGTAAAAGAGCATTGTGAGCCGATCGGTTGTCCGGTCGTAATACTGGCTCACATCGTAGTCATTGATTTGATGGGTTTTAAAAAATTCTTTGACCAGCTCATAATGCGTGCGGCCCTGCGCATCGCGCTCTGCTGAAACCGACTCGGGCGCGGGGCCTTCGCC
>JAVKSW010000549.1:0-2440 GCA_039583505.1 Bryobacteraceae bacterium
CGTCGCCTTCCTGTCGATTCGGAAAATGCGTTGGCGACAGTGCGGCCGGATGGAACCATCGTCATCGCGCTCTGGAACTATGCGGAACCGGCAGACGCGGGCGCGCCCAAGACGTTTCACATCCAACTGAAAGAAAATGCGTCGCTGAATTACCGCGTGCAGTTTGTCGATCCGGATCACGGATCCGCGCTTAAGGCCTGGAAAGAAGCCGGGTCGCCGGTGAGCCCGACACTCAAGCAGGTCGAAGAGATGAAGAACGCCTCAGAGCTTCCGCCCGCGCAGGAACATTCAAACAGCGATGCGATCACCTTGCAGCCACGGGGATTGGCAGTTCTTGAGATTCGGCCTCGCCCGTGAGGCGGCCGCGCAGCTTCACCACTTCGCCGACCACCAATACCGCCGGGCTTTCGACCTCGACTTCGCCGCGCGCCACGCCTGCCAACGTGCTCTCGATCACGCGCTCGCCGGGCATGCTGCCGCGTTCGATAAACGCAACCGGCTCTTCCGGGTTACGACCGGAGGCAATGAGACGCTCCGCGATAAACATGCGGTTCTTGACAGCCATCAGGATGGCCAATGTGTCGATCTCGGCATATTGGGTCCAATCGGTTTTCAGTCCCTCGTTGCAGTGCGCCGTGACAACCGCAAACGCTTGAGCAACTCCTCGGAAGGTGAGGGGAATGCCGGCGAGTCCGGGAACGGAAATGGCAGACGTAATGCCAGGGACAAGTTCCACTTCGATTCCATTCTCGAGTGCAAATGCCCACTCTTCCGCGCCCCGGCCGAATACGAGCGGGTCTCCGCCTTTCAGTCGCGCGACGGTTTTCCCATTCAGAGCATGGCTGCGAACAATTTCAAAGATTTGGTCCTGGGTGCGATCCTGCTCTCCTTCGTGTTTGCCGACGTAGATCAATTCGGCGTCCGCGCGAGCGAACGACAGAACTTCCTGGCTGACGAGACGGTCGTATAGAACGACGTCGCATTGCCGCAGCACTCGGACGGCTTTCAACGTCAGGAGTTCGGGGTCGCCCGGGCCGGCGCCGATGAGATACAGCTTGCCCGTTGGAATGTGACTGCTCAAAAGAGGATGGGCCTAGTTCAAGTTTACCGAGGCCGCCGGGTAGCCGGTTAAACGTGAATCAGATCGCTGACCACCTCGAACGAGTAGCCTTGGTCCTTCAATACTGGGACAATCTGCCGAACGGCGCGGAGGGTCGCGGTAATGTCGGGCTTACGATTTACGGCGCGGCCATCATGGAAGCAGATGATTCCTCCCGGACACGCACGCTCGAGAACGTGGTGCGAAATGCGTTCGGCCGGCCATATCCAGTCGTATGCCATGGTTGTCCACATGACGCCGAGAAGCGCAAGCCTTTCCTGCACTTCGCGCATACCGAACCAGCGGAAGCCGTACGGCGGACGCAAGAGCATGGGCGCCATGCCGGTTTCCACTTGAATGATCTTCTGAGCTTCCGTGAACTCGCGCATGATAAATTCGCGCGATTTGAACGGAAGCTTCGGATGCGAGTAGGTGTGGTTACCAAGCTGGTGCCCCGCGGCTGCGACCTGTCCGGCAATTTGAGGCCAGCGGCGAACGTTCATCCCACATTGAAAGAAGGTAGCCCAGACCTTTTCTTGCTGCAGATATTCGAGCAGCGCGAGCGTACCTTCGCTAGGTCCGTCATCGAAGGTCAGGGCGATGGAGCGTCTGCGTCCCGGCCCGCGATACACGGAGGGCCCGAAGAGTTGGGAAGACCTCGAGACACTGCCGTACGCAGCAGTCGCCGAGAGGCCGCCCACAACAGCTCCTGCCGTCAGACCTGCTACGGTCATGGGTCGCATCCACAACAGGCTATCACTGCTTTGTAGTTTTGGGGAGTTCGAGGCGCTATTTTCGCGCAAAATTTACTCGCCCGGCCTCTCCTTCGGAGGAGCGGAGGCGTGATAGTCGTTGTGGACGCGCCTGGCGTACGCATCGAGCAACTGGGTGACACGGTGGTAATCGGGCGATTTGACGATGAAACCGAGGTGGTAACGCTTGTGCATGCGCCAGACCACTTCGGGCTCTGTGAAGCTGGAGGTGTCGGGCCACTCCTGCCGTGCCAGCGAGACCAGCAGCCCGGCATATTCGTTACGCCCGACGGGCGGTAGATAAGGCGTGTCGCATGCAGCCGCCATCTCGACTTTCGCCCATTCCGCCCACATATTGACGCCGGTTGCCGCTTCGATGAGCTCGGCGATATGAGCGCCGCCCACGCGAGCAGAGGTCTCGAGGAAGTAGAAGTTGCCGTCCTCGTGCGCGCGAATAAATTCGGTATGAGAGACGCCGTTGCGGAGCTCAAACGCCTGGAGGACCCTTTCGTGCAGCGAGCGCAGCGCGCGCTCGTCCGCCGAGTCGCGTTTAACAACACGAGTTGTGAATATACCGCCGCCCTGCGTG
>JAVKSW010000550.1:0-2438 GCA_039583505.1 Bryobacteraceae bacterium
GTTCTTTCCGTAATGCGTGGATCGGAGGCGTAACGAGTGCGCCACAGACTCGCGCTGATAAGAGCGACATGAGACGTCCCAGGCTGATCTTCTTCGGGACGAAAGTTACGACCGAGAAGCGGTTTGACGCCCAGAACCGGGAAGATTGGCGGTGATTTCGGTCGCTTCGACTTGTTGCGGGCGACCGTCACCGGTAACAGAGAAGATTGTGTTGCCGCACGCCGCCATGTCGGTAAAGACACGGTTACGCGCCTTCCAGTCCGCGAAATTACCCGGCGCCGCGGGATCATCCGCGCCGCCCAGCCGTGGTCGTTTCTCCCACACTTGCACCAGACGCGATTCGTTACCAAACTGCAGGGGCCGTAGCAGAACGGCGTCCGTCAGGCTGAACACCGCGACCGTGCCGCCGATGCCGAAAGCCAAAGAGAGTACGGCGGCGAGAGCGAAGCTCGGATGCCTCCATAACTGGCGTAGTGAGTAGTGCAAATTTCGGAACAGGGTGGAGTTGATACTCAAGCGACCTGTCAGTGCAAGGCGCATTCCAAACAATTAGTGCTTCACGTCGTTGAATCCATTAGTCGGCCGAAACTCGCGCGTCTCCACTTTCGGATTCTCGTGTTCGAAATCAAACAGCAAAGTCTGAACGTGATGCCGTGCCGCAAAATCAAGATTCCAGCCGAGCCGATACAAGGCTTCGCGGCTTTCTGCAAAGGCTGGTGTCCATTGACACGCTTCCTACTTGTTTGCGTAATTCTCTGCCCCAATAAAATGTAGAGAGACGTACGGTTCGTCGCCGACGACCCAACTATCGTGACCGGGCGGGCCGGGGGGAATGTAAAAGAGCATGCCGGCGCGGAGTTCGTGGATCGTACCATCGTCCATCGCGGCGGTGGCCCGGCCGGACAGCACTAATCCTAGATGCTCGACGTTGCAGCGCGACGCTCCCAGGCTAGGTCCGACGTGCAGAGACCACTTCCACCCAGGCTGATACGTGGCGCGGCCGATATTCATGCCGCCTATGCGAACTATTTCGAATTTCCCTTTTTCGAACGTTCGTACCTCGTCCGGCTCTTCAAAGCGCTTCAAAACTGCTTCAGACATTTTCTTAACTCCTTGCTTGAAAAATGTGGGCCGCTTGTCACCGCTGGTCCGAAACAATACGACACTGTCTGTGCGTGGCAGCGCGATTCCTGGCTACGCGGTAGGAACGAGGTCCGAGTTCGCATCGCCTGGCGAACGCTGCATACGAACGTCGCGCATCGGCGGTTGCCCGAAGAAGCGGCTGTATTCACGATTGAACTGGCTGGCGCTTTCGTATCCCACCGCGAACGCGGCACTCGCAGCGTCCATGCCGTCGACGAGCATGCGCAGTCGCGCCGCCTGCAAGCGAAGCTGTTTCTGGTACTGAAGAGGACTCATCGACGTGAGCATCCGAAAATGGTGATGCAGCGTGGACATGCTCATACCGGCAATGGCCGCGAGATCTTCCACTCGCAGCGGCTTCGCATAGTTCGCCCCGATCCAGGCGATTACCTTCGCCGTGCGCTGGCTCCGATCTCCTACCGTGGCGATCGCTCGCAGCCGCTGTCCTTCCGGGCTTCGAAGAATCCGGTAAACAATCTCGCGCTGAATCAGCGGACTGAGAAAGGGAATGTCCTGTGGAGTATTCAGCAGATCGATGAGACGGCAGAAAGCGGTGAGGAAGTCCAGCGTGATCTCAGCCGTCGTGATCGCAGGGGCATCGGATGATACCGGACTGACCTGCAGTTCCTCCCGGCCGAGAAACTCTCGCACAATCGGCATTTCGAGCTTGAGCCGCAAGCAGAGATACGGCTCGTCCGGACTCGCTTTGACCACGTGGCTGATCACCGGCAGATCGAGCGATGTCAGGAGGAACCGCGATCCGTCGTACACAAAGATGTTTTCGCCGAGTTGGACTTGCTTTCGGCCTTGCACTACCACGGCTACGCTCGGCCCATAGCTCACGGACGCTGGAGCGGTAGGTGCGGTATAGCGGTAGAGTGTCAGGCCGGGGATATCGGTGATTCGGCTTTCCGCCGAGCCAATGAATAAGGCAACCTTGCGACACAGATCCGCTCTCAGTTCCTTTCGTCGAGTTCTGTCCGAAGAGGTCTCGGCAAGAGTCTTTGTAGCCGTAATGTGCTTCTGTCTCCTGTACCAGGATATCTGCCGGAAACCGGGCATGACCAGCTTGGGCATCGAGCTTTGCGAGGAATAGGCAATAACTTCGGAGGATCAGGATATCCGCTCGAGGCCAATTGCTCCTAGCCTGGAATCAGGAGATACCCAAGGAACTGACGATGCAGAAGCGCACACTCGGAAGGAATGGCCTGGAGGTCTCGGCTATGGGGCTCGGCTGTATGGGCATGAGCTGGTCCTACGGGCCGCCGAAGGACAAACAGGAGATGATCGCTCTG
>JAVKSW010000551.1:0-2425 GCA_039583505.1 Bryobacteraceae bacterium
ACGACGCGGTGGTCGTCAGCTCGAGCGTTCCAGATCAAGAACAAGCCGGGAGGCAAGCGAACAAGCGCGTTTTAACTACGGCCGCCCAAGTACGCGATCTATCGCCCGAAGAGGCACGTTTCGCACAACCTGTTTCCGTGAATGGGGTGATCACTTACTACGATGCAATCGCGGAAACCATGTTTTTCCAAGACCACACCGCTGGGATTTACGTTTCGTCCCACGGAGTAGGCGTGTTACCGCTGCGGGCGGGAGATCACGTGCTGGTCTCCGGTGTGTCGGGACCGGGAGACTTCGCGCCAGTTGTTGAAGAGCCTCGCGTGCAGATCGTGGGGCGGTCACCGTTGCCGCCACCATCGTCGATGAGTGCAGAAGAGATTTTTCTAGGGCATGCCGACAGCCAGTGGGTAGAACTGGAGGGGATTGTTCAAAGCACCGGATGGGAAGGTGAGCGTCCCATCGCGCTCATAGGTTGGGGTCCGCATCGTTTCAAGATTCGCCTATCCGGATCGTCGGCCGTGCCGTCCGCCTGGATCGACGCTCGGGTACGGGTGAGAGGCGCGTGCGGAACGGTGTTCAACTCGAAGCGCCAGCTAGTAGGGATTCAACTGTACGTCCCAGGTCTAGAACAATTCACGATTCTGGAGGCGCCGCACTCCGGTCAGTTTGGAGCAGCGGTTCGTCCTATCAAGAGCCTGCTGCGGTTTTCGCCGACAGGCACGAGCGGGCACCAAATTCACGTACGGGGAAGCGTAACGGCAACTCATCCTCGTGGCCCAACCTGGATTCAGGACGCTTCGGGAGATGTGCTCATTCGCGAGCACAACAACATTGTATTGAACCCCGGAGATCTGGTGGACGTCGCGGGGTTTGCGGTTCCGGGTCCGTTGTCTCCAGAGATTGAAAATGCCGTCGTCCGGAAAGTGGCGAGCGGTCCACCGGTCAAGCCGGTAAAAGTGACTGCAGACGAAGCGTTGTCAGGAATGACGGATGCAGAACTGGTGCAGATCGACGCTAAGTTGATCGACCAGTTTACGGACGGACAGGAGCGAATGCTGCTGATGCGAGCCGGCCGGTCGACGTTCACGGTACGAGGGGCGAACCTTCCCTCTTTCGAGAGCGGCACGATTCTCCGGGTAACCGGCATTTGCTCCGTCACCGCAGAGCGCTCTCAAGGCACCATGGTGCCGCGGACATTCGAGCTATACGTCCCGTCAGCGTCGGACGTTATGGTACTGCGGCGCGCGCCGTGGCTGACTCCGGACCTGACATTCCGCGCATTGGCGACCACATTCGTGGTGATTGCGGTTGTGCTGTGTTGGGTGTTAGTGCTTCGCCGGCGTGTACGGATGCAGACTAACATCATTGCGCAGAAGCTGATGGAAGTGGAGTCGCTGAAAGAGGGGGCTGAAGCGGCGAGCCGCGCCAAGAGCGAGTTCCTGGCGAACATGAGCCATGAGATTCGTACGCCCATGAACGGCATTCTGGGCATGACGGAGTTGACGCTGGATTCGGATTTGTCGCCGGAGCACCGCGACAATCTATTGACCGTAAAAGCGTCGGCGGATTCGCTGCTGACCATCATCAACGACATTTTGGACTTTTCAAAGATCGAGGCTGGAAAGCTGGAACTGGATCCGATTGAATTCAATTTGCGGGACAGCCTGGAAGAGACCGTTCGGACGCTCGCGCTACGAGCGCAGGAAAAAGGCCTGGAACTAGTCTGCAGCTTTGCAGCGGATGTGCCTCAGATGGTGTTGGGCGATCCGACGCGATTGCGTCAGATTACAACCAATCTGATCGCCAACGCAGTGAAGTTTACCGAGCGCGGCGAAGTGACACTGGATGTGACAACCGAGGAAGCGGGTTCAGACTACACGAGTCTGCATTTCGTGGTGACCGATACGGGCGTGGGCATTCCGGCCGAAAAGCAGACTGCCATCTTCGCGCCGTTCACGCAGGCGGATACCTCGACAACTCGCAAATATGGCGGGACGGGGCTGGGGCTCAGTATCTCTTCGAGATTGGTCGACATGATGGGCGGGAAGATCTGGCTCGAAAGCGAACCGGGGAACGGCAGCAAATTCCACTTCACCGCGCGGTTCGGCATAGCGACGGGCAAGCCTGATGCGGTACGGCCGATTGCGGACCTGTGTCTCCACGATATTCCGGTGTTAGTGGTCGATGACAATGCGACGAACCGGCGAGTGCTGGGTGACATGCTCACGCGCTGGGGGATGAGGGTGGCGATCGCCAGCCGGGCACAGGACGCGCTCGGAATGCTGCGCTGGGCGGTCAGCACGGGCACGCCGTTCCCACTGATTATCTGCGATGTTCACATGCCCGAGATGGACGGGTTTGCGTTGGCCGAAAAACTTGCGGCGAGTCCGGAGCTGGGTTCCGTGAAGATCGTGTTGCTCACTTC
>JAVKSW010000552.1:0-2424 GCA_039583505.1 Bryobacteraceae bacterium
ATCCGGCCCTGCTTCAGATCTTCGCGCATCACCCGGTAGGGCATGATGCTGATGCCGGCGCCGTGTGCAACGGCCTCCTTGATCATCTGCAGGTTGTCGAAGCGGAATGCCATCTCCACACTCACATTGTGATCGTGAAGATACCGGTCGATCTGAGACTGGATCGGCAAATCGTCATCGAAACCGATAAAGCGCTCTCCTGCCAGCGCCGCCGCGGAAACCCATTCTCTTTGCGCGAGTGGATGGTCCGGGCCCACCGCCACCACCATTTCTTCCTCGCGCCAGGGCAGCGCAACCACTTCGCGTGACGATTCCGCATAGCTCATCAAACCCAAATCAGCCTGATCTTCAGCAACTGCTTCCCACACGCGCTCCGGCCGCAGATATTCCACTCGCAGCTCGCCTTTGGGAAAACGCTCGTGGAAGCGCGCTTCGATCTCCGACATCTCCGACAAGCCAACCGAATAGATTGCCGCCAGGCGCGCCGTCCCGCTCCTCGCTTTCTTGATCACGGTCAACGAGGCTTCCAGCTCTTCATGCCGCCGGAGCACGTCGCGGCAATATTCGACGTAGAGTTTGCCAGGCGCAGTCAGGGCGAGCGGGCGTGTACTACGGTCGAACAGCGAAGTGCCAAGCTCGCGTTCCACTTCCTGGATAGCTTGGCTCGCCGCCGATTGGCTGATCCCGTGCTGCTTGGCTGCCTTGCTCACGCTACGAAGGTGCGCTACGTCGCGGATCAGACGGAGATTCGCCAGGGTCACAATTTTGTTTCAGTCTAACATAAGAAAATCTAATTACATCGACGAGCAGATTCGATTTGACGAATAGTATCCGGGCTCGTATACTGGGCATATCTCTCCCCCCTTTTTAGAGGAGACGAAGTGTACCCGGTCGATACAGTCACCCCATTACCTCCGCCTCAGGGCCTTTACGATCCCGCCTACGAGCACGATGCCTGCGGAATCGGCTTTGTCGTCAACGTGAACGGCGAGGCCTCGCACGACATTGTGCTGAAAGGCCTCGAAATCCTGGTAAATCTGCAGCATCGCGGAGCCTGCGGCTGCGATTCGGAGACGGGGGATGGCGCGGGCATTCTCATTCAGATTCCGCACCAGTTTTTCGCCAAAGAGGCCGCGAGTCTCGGTTTCAGCTTGCCGGCCCCGGGCGAATATGGCGTCGCCATGTGCTTCCTGCCGGTCGAGCTCCAGCAGCGTCTGGTGTGCGAGGGACTCGTCGAGAAGGTCGCGCGCGAAGAAGGTCTTACCGTTCTGGGCTGGCGTGATACGCCCGTGCAGGTAGACGCGATCGGTCGCGTTGCCCGCGCCTCGCAACCTTATATAGAACAATTCTTCGTCGCCGCTCCCGCTGGTATTTCTTCCGACGATTTCGAACGCAAACTGTATCTGGTCCGGAAACGCATCGAAGCGCTGGTCGCCCAGTCCGACATGCGCGACAAGAGCTTCTTCTACATCCCCTCGTTTTCCTCGCGCACCATCATTTATAAGGGCCTGCTGCTCGCCAACCAAATCGGCGAGTTTTATAACGAGCTTCTCGATCCGGACACCAGGAGCGCGCTATGCCTCGTCCATCAGCGCTTCTCAACGAATACGTTTCCGACCTGGCAGCTTGCGCACCCATTCCGGTATTTGTGCCACAACGGAGAGATCAACACCGTGCGCGGCAACGTGAACTGGATGAACGCGCGCGAGTCCGTGCTGTCTTCGCCTCACTTCGACATCAAGAAGCTGTCGCCCGTGATTCAGCCCGGCGTCAGTGATTCGGCAGCGCTCGACAACGCCGTCGAGTTGCTCACCATGGCCGGACGCTCGCTGCCGCACGTCATGGCGATGTTGATTCCCGAAGCCTGGGACGCCGACACCACCATGTCCGCCGAAAAGCGAGCGTTTTACGAATATCACGCCTCGTCCATGGAGCCGTGGGACGGCCCCGCGGCCGTCGCCTTTACCGATGGCCGGGTGATCGGCGCTACGCTCGACCGCAACGGGCTCAGGCCTGCCCGCTATCTGGTGACCAATGACGGCCTGCTGGTCATGGCTTCCGAAGCGGGCGTTCTTCCGTTTGCACCGGAAGAGATCGCCTATAAAGGCCGGTTGCAGCCCGGCAGAATGCTGCTGGTCGATCTCGAGCAAAAGCGCATCGTCCCCGACGAGGAGATTAAGCATGGGCTCGCATCCCGCCAGCCTTATGGCGAGTGGCTCAAGCAGAATCAGGTTACGCTCGATTCGTTGCCGGAACCGTCCCGGGTGCAGGATTCCGATCACGGCACCATCCTAATGCGCCAGCGCTGTTTCGGCTACACGGATGAAGACATTCGCCTGCTGATCGCGCCAATGGCTACCAACGGCGAAGAGGCTGTCGGCTCCATGGGAACCGATACACCGCTGGCGTGCTTATCCGACAAGC
>JAVKSW010000553.1:0-2422 GCA_039583505.1 Bryobacteraceae bacterium
TTGAAAATAGCGCCGCGACCAACGGCCCGGGCGCTGGAGAGCCGGCGCCGGAGTTCCGCGTCACGAAGTTGGGTTCTGAAGATGCGGTCACATTGACGCGGCTGCGAAACGCCGGGCCGGTTGTGCTGATATTTGGAAGCTACACTTGCCCGAATTTTCGCGCGGCTGCCGATAGTCTCAACAAGCTGCATGCCGCGTACGAGAATCGGGTGCCTTTTTATCTGATCTATATCCGCGAGGCCCATTCCACTGCTGATTGGCAGAGCACGCGGAACCAGCGCGACGGCATCGTTTTGCGCCCTGCTTCCACCATGAGCGAACAGCAGGAGCATGCGAGCCTGTGCGTACGCAAGCTGCACCTCGGTTTCCCGGCCTTTCTCGACAACCTCAAGGGTACGGCGGAGAAAGCCTACTCAGCATGGCCAAGCAAAGCGTACGTTGTCGATAAAGAGGGACGCATCGTCTTTGCCACCGGTTTAAACGAGCTCGATTTCAAGCCGGAACAGTTGGAAGCGGCGCTCCAAAAGGTGAGCGTTGGCACGCAAACGCCGGAGGCACTCGTCCAAGATGCAATATCGAAGCAGCGGGCGGGCGATCTCGAAGGCGCCGTTCAGGAGTATCGAGAGTTTCTGAAGATTCACCCGGAGGCAGCGGTGGTCCGATCGAACCTCGGCGCTGCCCTTGCCGGGCTCGGTCGATTCGAAGAAGCGGTTACCGAATATAAGGCTGCTCTCAAACAATCTCCCGGCCTTCCGGGAGCGTCGCTCAACTTAGCGCTCGCCTATTACAAAATGGGGCGCATTGCGGATGCAGCAAAGGAGCTGCTCAAGGTCCGTGCGGAAACTCCGGCCAATAGCCAAGCAACACTGCTGCTCGCGGATTGCGATTTGCGGATGGGTCGAAACAAGGATGTGATTCAGATCCTGCAACCCATGGCGCGCGACCATCCTGACGACCTGGCGATTACCTATCTCCTGGGAACAGCGCTGATCCGCGAGGACCAGGTGGAGCAGGGCCAGGTGTTGGTCGATCGTATTCTGCGCAACGGCGAATCGGCTGAGGCGCACTTGATGCTGGGCAGCGCGAAGATGCAGGTGAGAGACCTCGCCGGAGCGCGGGACGAATTCGCGAAGGCTGTGGCTCTCAACGCCAAGCTTCCGGAGGTCCACGTTCTTTATGGACAGGCTCTGCAGGCTACCGGAGATCCGGATGGAGCTGTAAAAGAATTCAAGACTGAATTAACCACGGACCCATACAATTTCGATGCCAATCTCGACATGGGAGTGTTGCTGCGCCAAGATGGCCAGCTTGCAGACGCAACCCAGTATCTGGATCGTGCCCTCAACGTGAGGCCGGGCGATATGGGTGTTCGCTACCAGCTTGCAACCATCTCTCTGTCGGAAGGAAAAATCGAGGAGGCGCGCCAGGCGTTGGAATCCATCGTAAGAGAAGCGCCTCAATTCACAGAAGCGCACGTATCGTTAGCGACAGCGTACTACCGGCTCAAGCGCACGAGCGACGGCAACCGGGAACGAAGCATAGTTCAGAAATTGACCGCCGAGGCGCAGGCGAAACAGCCTGGAGTCAGGACGCAGTGACAATCGCCGCTCGCCTGCGGAGCGGGGTGCTGCCTGTCTCGTTTGTGCTGACTAGCATTGCGCTCAACGGAGCAGCAGGAGAGAGTACGTTAGCCGGATCGCTCGCCTGCGCGAATTGCCATCAGCGCGAGTACACGTCCCAAATCAAAACCTCAATGGCACATGCCATGGAGCCCATTGCCGATTGCAGCATCCTTGCACAACATCCCGCGCTCACGTTTCGGGACGGAAGTTACTCTTACCGCATCGATCGCCAAGGGAAGCAAAGTTCTTACGCGGTGACGGATGGTAAAGACACGATCGCTGTACCCCTCGAGTACGCGTTCGGTTTGGGGAAAGCCGGCCAAACCTACATCTTCGAGCGAGACGGAAAAATGTATGAAAGCCGGGTGAGCTTTTATAAAGCGCTAAATGGCCTCGATTTGACAATGGGGGCGGCAAATCTTCGACCCAGCAGCCTGGAAGAGGCGGCCGGTCGGCTGATGGACCGCCGCGGCGCGGAAGATTGTTTCGGCTGCCACACAACCGCGGCTGAGCGGACGGATTTCCATCATCCGGAATTGCTGATACCGGGAGTCGCCTGCGAACACTGTCATGGGTCGGCCGCCGCACATGTCCAAGGGTTTCGACAAGCGCAACCAGTAGCGATGAAGAAGCTATCCGGTCTCACTACAGAGGAATTGGCCGATTTCTGCGGGCAATGCCATCGAAGCTGGGCTCAGATCGCGGCAGACGGACCACACGATATTAACAACGTACGTTTTCAACCCTATCGGTTGGCGAACAGCAAGTGCTACGATCCATCGGACAAGCGGATTAGTTGT
>JAVKSW010000554.1:0-2404 GCA_039583505.1 Bryobacteraceae bacterium
CTCAAACACACGACTCAAACACGTCAGCCAGTCATTCAACCAATCACTCAACCAGTTACTCAACCAGTCACTCAACCAGCCGCACGGCCCGGGCGACCCCGTCCTGCCCGACCAGTAGATCCGCGGCGATTTCTTCCGACGGCATAGGAGCGTTCAAAGGCATTCCCATTGCACCCAGCGCAGAAGCCGGAATGTTCACGCGTACGATCACGGCCTGTTCCACAGGGACATCGCTCTGCGCATACGGTAGTGCTATAAATCCCGTTGCCTGGTCCACTGCGCCCACCATCGGGGTTCGCTGATGTATGACTCTGCTGTGCGATCCGAGCAAATAGAATCCACACGCAACGAGCAGCAACGCGGCCACCGCCAGCAGAGAGTTCCAGTGCCGTTCGCGGCGATTTCTTTGGGCACGGAACTTCGCGCGCAGCCGTCGCTCCAGCTCCGGACTGGCTTCCCGCGGGGCGGCACTCGCCAGACTGCGTAAGCAATGCTGTAGCAAATCATGCCGTAGCAAATCATGCCGTAGATGTTCTTCTTCAGTCATACGGGACACCTCTCGCCCTTGCGCAATTTCGCTCCCAGAATCGCCCGCGCACGATGCAATCTTGAGCGCACAGTCCCGGTTGCGCAACCCAGTTGTTGAGCGGCCTGCGCGTAAGCCACGCCCTCCAAGTCACAGAGCACAACCACCTCCCGGTAATTCGGCGGAAGCCGGAGTATGGCGTTGCGGAGCGTTCCAAGCTCCTGCTGTTTCGCCAGACCATCGAGCAAGTCCGATCCCGAACGGCTGGGTTCTTCCATGGCGTCGAGACGCAAGCTTCGGTTTCGCGCCAGATGCAGCCGCACCTGGTTGCGCGCCACGCCGATCAGGTAGGCCTGCAGCGCTCCACGTTTATGGTCATAGCGTTCCGAAAGGAGTGTCATAAATGTCTCTTGTGTCACTTCCTCCGCTGTTTCGCGCCGCCCCGACATATGCAATGCGAAACGGAAGACCGGGCCCTGGTGACGCCGGTACAGGATCAGGAATGCCTCTTCGTCCCCTTTCTTCGAGAGATGCAGCAAGTCGCTGTCGCTCAGCTCCGCGCTAGCTGGTGTCTTCCTCACGCCATCTGCAATGCTTTCGTGAGGTATTAGCGCGAAATGGTCAGAAAGTTCCAAGAAGTTTGAGTCGCGGCTGGTTTCAGGCGGCCGGCGGCATTCAGCGCTCCGCTTGTTCCGCGCGGCTGTACAGGCGAGATTCCGTAATGCGGTCAGGCAAGCTGGATAGTTTTTCGCGATCGTTCGGATCGAAGGCCGGAGCGGGAATACCCGCCACGAGCGTTTCCGATTCTTCAAAATTGGCCAGGGCTGCGCGCCAATCCCGGCGGTCGGCGGCGCGGCGTTTGGACGCGAGCGCGCGGTAGACCTCGCCCAGCTCAAAGTAATCGAGAGCAACGTTGACGGTCGCATCCATATTGCCGGGGTCCAGCGCGTGGAGCGACGCTCCGATGGCGGCAGCTTGTTGCTCGAAAGTGAGTGCTTCGTTCAAGAATCCTGCCTGTGACCTGACTACGCCCGTGATGCGGAGCACCGTTTCGAGCTCGGATTTCGCGCGAAAGTCGTGCGGGTCCGTGGCTGCCGCCTGACGTCTTAAGGTGATCGCGCGATTCAAGGCGTCGACGGCTTGTTTTTCATCGCGCAATTCATGGAGGCACCAACCCAGCTCGACCAGATCGAACGAGAGATCGAGGCGAGCGGTGGGACTCTGCGGGTCGGCTGTCAACCTGCCCTGGTCGATCCCGACGGCCTTGCGATCGTGTGCAATGGAATCCGCGTAATCGCCCAAGGCGTAGTACACGCCGGCGATGCGCTTCTCGATAAGTGCGACGTTTCTTTGTGCCTGCGGTGAATTGTTGTCGAGTTGCTGAATGCGGGCGTAATCGGCGCGAGCCTCTTGCCAGATGGGCAGAGCCTCCTTGAACCTGTGCTGTTCGGTTTCATCGAAAGCCAGGTAAAAATGAGCCAGCGCAAGGTCCTTCAATCCCTGCATTCCGGAACTCGTGCGGGCGATGTCTTCAAACAGCGAAACCGCTTCCCGCCGTATCTGCAGGACCTGATCGGGGTGCGCCCGGGGCGAAAGCACAGCGATATGGTTGTCGACCAGCGCGAGGGAGCGTTCCACATCCCGATTTGCGGGATCGTGGCGGCGCAAATCGATGAGCAGCGCGCGCGCTTTGTGATAACTCATCAATGCACCTTCGCGATCGCCCACATTCGCCTGCTCCAAATCGCCCTGCGCAGCGCCAATCTTCATGTAGGCCTGAGCCAATTCGAAGGTGAGAGCCGGATCATGTCCACGGTTCTTTGCCAATGCGTTGAGGTATTCAAGACCGCGAGCAATCAGCAGCTCACGCACGCGAAT
>JAVKSW010000555.1:0-2396 GCA_039583505.1 Bryobacteraceae bacterium
GGCGAGTATCGGGCACGATCCCTCCGAAGACGCGTTACTTGCCGGGCTGACGAAAGAGGAGACCACCCAGAGTGAACAGGAAACGCTGGGCCGACACCGAGCTTTACGCACCCTCAACGAGGAATGGCTCGTAGTCTTCTTCTGGATGACGCGGCTCAACGCGCCCGCCGATCTGCTGCGCGAGAAAAGCCTCTGCAAGCGCCGTGAAGCGTTTCGAGTTCCGCGGATTGGCGAAGCCATGGCCTTCATCCGGAAAGACGATATACGTCACCGGAATGCTGTTCGCCCGCAGCACGTGGACGATCTGATCGCTTTCCTGCTGTTTGCAGCGAGGATCATTCGCACCCTGCGCCACGAGCAGCGGAACGCGAATCCTGTCGGCCTTAAAAAGCGGCGACTGCGACGTGAGAAATTCAGGATCTTCGCCCATGCGATCGCGGAAAACCTTCACAAGCGGTTTCCAGTACGGCGGGATCGAGGAGAGCAAAGTATTAAGGTTCGAGGGTCCCACGATGTCCACACCGCAAGTAAACGCCTCCGGCGTGAACGTAAGGGCCGTCAGCACGGCGTACCCGCCGTAACTTCCGCCGAAGATCGCAAAGCGCGAAGGATCGGCGATTCCCTGCCCGATCGTCCAATCGCGTGCGTCCAAAAGATCGGTGCGCATCGCGCCGGCCCACTGGCGATTCCCGGCGTTCAAAAACGCCTTGCCGTAGCCTGTCGAGCCGCGGAAATTTACCTGCAGCACGGCATAGCCGCGATTCGCCAGCCACTGTACCATACCGTCGTAACCCCAGCGGTCGCGATGCCAGGGACCGCCGTGCACGAAGAGCACCGTAGGTAATCGCTTCGGCTCGACCGCGACCGGGAGCGTCAGATATCCATGAATCATCAGGCCGTCGCGCGTTTGAAACTGAATCGGGGTCATCGGCGCAAGCGTGTACTCGAGTAGCACTGGTCGATCGGCGAAGAGTAAGGCGGCCTCTCCTGTCTGGCGGTCGAAAACATAGTAACGGTTTGGTCCGGTGTCGGATGTAACGCGTACGACTAGAACGTTTCCGTCGGCCGACGAGCTCGGGATCGCAATATCGCCGTGCATCATCGCACGGAGTCGTGAGAAAGTGGCCTCAAAACGATCGTCGAGCGCCTTCCATTCGAGGCGGTCGCGCAGGATGCTCGCGGCGGCCACTCCGTTCGTCGCAGGATCGATGTATGCGCCGCTCACGTCATAGGGAGTGCCATCGAGCACGACATCGTACCCGCCGGATGCAAGATCGTAACAAACCAGTCGCGCAGCGTTGCCGTCTTTCGCCGTAATCACGTAGAGTGCACGGTTGTTCGGCGAAAATGAAACAAGGGACGGAAAAATCTCATCCTGCGCCGAGATGCGGTCGAGCTCTCTCCACGGTGAGGTTGCATCGTCGCGCACGCGAATGATCGCCGCGCCATCCTCGCTCTGCGCGAGCGCCGCCCGAACGACATGATGATTGTCAGCGAGCCAGTTGATGACGTCCCCGGGATTCTCGGTGTCGAGCGTCGCGACGCCGCTACGCAAGTCTATGCGTATCACATCGAACAGCGCAGGATTGCGCTCATTGAGGCTAACGAGGGCTTCGTCGGGATACCAATGATCGACGACGAGCGGCGAGCATCTGACATGTTCCCCCAGCGTCAGCTCACGCGCAGGCGAGCCATCCAGCCCCGCATGAAACAAGTGGTAATTTTCGTTGCCCGCACGGTCTTGCAGATAGAGCACATGACGGCTGTCGCCTTGCCATGCGAGCCACGGTATGGGGCGTGCGGGATCATGCGCGATCATGCGAGCGTCGTCTTTGCCCAGGGTGCAAACCCACACGCTCATTTTCCCTTCCCACGGGGCAAGATATGCCAGGAGATGCCCGTCAGGCGAGACAACAGCGTTGCTTCTCTCGGCGCTCCCGAAGAGCGCTTCGCGTGGAATGAGGGGCGTTCTCGTGGGGGTCATTCGGACTACGGAAGCGCGGCGACGAAAACGCTGCGGCGGCGACGTCCCTTCGAAGGCGAGGTACCGACCTTGGAGGCGTCGCGTAGCAAGTCTTCGATCTTGCCGTTAGCCAGAATAATGATTTTAACAGGGATCCCCTTTTTGACCAGCCCCAAACGCCGCCAGTGTACACCCGACCGCCAGCGCTTTGCGTGGAGGGCCTCGTGCCCGTTTCCCACAGCTCGCCTGATAAAGAATCGACCAGCTCCACCGGGGCGGTGAGCCGAAGCAAATACATTGCTGCGTGCTCACGCTGCTGGCGGTGTGAGTCAGCAGTATGTTCGGATGTTGGTGCCCAACGGCAGGAGGCGGGCTCCTGATCACCGCGCAGATGCTAACGAGTAACGCCCAGCGTTTACGAATGTGTCCGAAC
>JAVKSW010000556.1:0-2385 GCA_039583505.1 Bryobacteraceae bacterium
GATATCGAGATTCATCGCGGCGATTTCGTGGCGCTCATGGGCCCTTCCGGATCGGGAAAATCCACGCTTTTGCATCTCATCGCCGCCATGGACAAACCAAGCGCGGGGGAAATTGACGTCATCGGTGTGAATCTACGGCAACTAAACGACAAGCAGATCGCCCATTGGCGCAATGAGCACATCGGGTTCGTTTTTCAATCGTTCAATCTGCTTCCGGTGTTAACAGCTCTGGAGAATGTCGAGCTGCCTTTGAAACTAACCCGCCTGGGCAAGAAAGAACGCCTGGAGCATGCGGAAACCGCGCTGAAGCTGGTCGGCCTGGGTGACAGGTTGGATCATTTGCCGAAACAGTTATCGGGTGGACAGGAGCAGCGCGTGGCGATCGCGCGCGCCATTGTTACGGACCCGGATCTCATCCTTGCCGATGAGCCGACCGGTAATCTCGATGCCGCGGCGGCTGAAGATGTGCTCACCATGCTCACCCGTCTGAACCGCGAATTCGGTAAGACCATAGTCATGGTGACGCACGACCCGCACGCGGCGAAATTCGCTAAAACAATTCGTCACCTCGAAAAGGGCCAACTGCTTCCACTGGGAACGCTGCCAGCGGATTGGGCAGGCGCCATGGCCTCGAGAAACTAGTGTCGGAAATGCCGCACGCCGGTAAACACCATTGCAAGGCTTAACAAATTGGCTGCAGCAATCACTTCCGCATCGCGGACGGAGCCGCCGGGTTGAATCACCGCTGTAATGCCGTGTTTGGCAGCCTCTTCAATGCCGTCCGGGAATGGAAAGAAAGCGTCGGAGGCGAGCACGGTTCCGGCGAGTGGTAGTAGCGCCTTCATCGCACCCACTTTGACGCTATCCACACGGCTCGTCTGCCCTGCTCCAACGCTGACTGTCTGACCGGCGCGCGCGTAGACAATAGCATTCGACTTCACGTGTTTCGCAACTTTCCATCCAAATAGCAGCGCCTGCATTTCCTCTGCCGTCGGTGGACGCGTGGTCTTCACCTGAACCGCTGACGGATCGAGCGAAGCCGTGTCCGCGGTTTGCGCCAACAGGCCGCCCGAGATCGACTTCACCACCAGTTCCGGCCGCGCAATTGCTGTCACCTTCAGAAGGCGCAAGTTCTTCTTGCTCGTCAAAGTGGAGAGTGCATCCTGGGCGAAGGCGGGCGCGGCAATCGCCTCCACAAATAACTTGCTGACCTCCGTTGCTGTGGCCCCGTCAAGTTCGCGATTAAACGCCAGCACGCCGCCAAATGCGGAAATCGGGTCGGCCTCCAGCGCCTTTCGGTACGCCTCTGCGAGGCTCGTCTGCTCGGCGCAACCGCAAGGATTCGTGTGCTTGATAATCGCGGCTGCTGGCTGCTCAAATTCTTGAATGAGCTGCCACGCGGCGTCCAGATCGACCAGATTGTTATAGGAGAGCTCCTTTCCATGCAATTGCTCCGCACCGGCGATACCGCCGTTGCCAAAGCTATACAGCGCACCGCGCTGGTGCGGATTCTCACCGTAGCGAAGATCGATGGTCCGTCGCGCCGATATGCGAAGCGTGCCGGGCAGCTCTTCCGCCGTCTGACGCCCCGTCGCATCGATCTGCCCCAGCCGAGTCGATACCGCGTGGTCGTAAGCGGCTGTATGCGCGAACGCGTCTTGCGCCAGCCTCCAGTGCGTCGGAGCGCTCAGTTCCCTGCCGCCTTCCGCCATCTCCGCCAGAATCGCTTCATATTGGCTGGCCGAAACCAGAACCGCTACATCCTGAAAATTCTTGGCCGCGGCGCGGATCATCGTCGGGCCGCCGATGTCGATGTTCTCGATCAGTTCTTCGCGGGTGACGCCCGGCTTGGCGGCGTATTTCTCAAACTCGTACAGGTTCACCACCACCATCTGAATGGGCGGGATCTCGTGCTCGACCAGCGAACGCATGTGCTCCGCGTTGGAGCGGACTGCCAGAATTCCACCGGCAATTCGCGGATGAATGGTCTTCACCCGCCCATCGAGCATTTCGGGAAACCCGGTAACATCAGCCACCTCGCGAACTGCAACGTGATTCTCTCGAAGCAGCTTCGCGGTTCCCCCTGTCGAGATCAGCTCGACACCCATCGCCTGCAGCTTGCCGGCGAAAGCAACAATTCCAGTTTTATCGGTGACGCTCAACAGCGCCCGATCAATTCGAGCCATAAGAAAACATTTTTGCAGAGCCGACCCAGGCGTTCCGATCCCATGCACGCGAATAGAATCAATTTGTGCCCCACTACTGCACTCTGATTCCCGGCGACGGCATTGGACCGGAAGTCGCGC
This sequence comes from Bryobacteraceae bacterium, assembly GCA_039583505.1. Classification (GTDB taxonomy): domain Bacteria; phylum Acidobacteriota; class Terriglobia; order Bryobacterales; family Bryobacteraceae; genus Bog-105. Next base: position 2,307 of record JAVKSW010000556.1, read on the forward strand.
AGGCCGCCGTTCGTGCCGTCGACGCGACTGGCGTGGACATTTGCTGGCGCCGTGCCGAGCTCAACGAAGCCATCATCCT
>JAVKSW010000557.1:0-2378 GCA_039583505.1 Bryobacteraceae bacterium
GTAGTGAATCGTCTGATTGGTGTCGAAGGGTCGTTTCGAGTAGGCATGGGCGAAAGTGAAATCATGCCTTTTGCATGATGTGGAGAGCGGACCCCGAGCTCGGAAGCCTAGGCCGATCTCATCAGAATTGAGACCCATCAGGGCGGCGATGTCGTCGCGGCGGATGCGGACCAGATCTAATAGTGAATTACCGTTGTGTGTGAAGGAGATGGGCGCCGGCATCGTGCGTGGCGGAATGCACCAGCCCGCGATCGCAACCTCAGATTCGGAAAAGTCTAACTTCTCCATGCACCACAATCCGTTTCCCAGCACGGATGAGGCGATCGCCGAAGACGATAGGATGCGGAACGTGAAATCCGGCAAGACCTGCGGGCCGCCATGAAGAATGCGGCCAGTGTCCGCGAATCTAACGGTCAATGTTCTCTGGCCTCGTGCGTACTTTTCGGGAAGCCAATATGAGAAGCCATGCCATCCAGTTCCCTTGCCGGCCTTGACTAAGTCGGGCCGAAATTGGGAACAGGCCACTGTGGCGACGACCGCGCCGTCGACCGTGATCTCGACGGTTGCGGGCGACTCGGCGTGCTCACCGAGAGCCCATCCCCGTACGAAGCCATCTTCGATGGAGTCGAGGTGACCAGTCTGTCCCATAAATCGTGGCAGTACCCGATGAGCGCGAATTTTTAAGTCGAACTTTCCGATTCTACATTACAGTTGGAAGAGGGTGGCTGCTTCAGACAGGAGCAAACCAGCGGTTACCAACCAGTCATCGTTTGCCACACTGAGAACATGCCATTCCCAGTGCACCGGCTGAGGCGGCTGCGTTCGTCGGAACTGCTTCGCGGTTTGGTGCGAGAGGCGCGCCTGACTCCTTCGCAGCTCATATTGCCGCTATTCGTGTGCCCCGGCGAAGGCGTGCGAAAAGAGATCGCGTCCATGCCGGGACACGCCCAGCTTTCCATCGATCAAATAGTTCGCGAAGCCGAATCATGCAAATCTTTAGGTCTCGGAGGACTGATTCTGTTCGGTATTCCGGAACAGAAAGACGAGTTTGCCTCGGAAGCTTTTTCAGCGCAAGGAATTACCCAGCGCGCAATTCGCGCATTGAAGCAAAACGTTCCTGGCGTGCTGATCGTCACCGATGTCTGCAACTGTGAATACACCAGCCACGGCCATTGCGGTCTGGTGAAAGACGGCGAAGTCGACAACGACGCCACGCTGGAGTGGCTGGCGAAAACCGCCGTTTCGCACGCAGAAGCCGGAGCCGATATTGTGGCGCCCAGCGACATGATGGACGGGCGCGTGGCAGCAATTCGCAAGGCTCTCGATGCCGCCGGTCATATCGGCACGCCGATTCTGTCATACGCGGCGAAATACGCCTCGGTGTTCTACGGACCGTTTCGCGAAGCCGCTGAGTCGACGCCTCAGTTCGGCGATCGCCGCAGCTACCAGATGGACCCCGCCAACGGCCGCGAGGCCATGCGCGAAATCATGCTCGACTTGGAAGAGGGCGCGGACATGATCATGGTAAAGCCTGCCATGCCTTATCTCGACGTCCTCCGTGAAGCGCGTCAGCGCTTCGACGTCCCGCTTGGGGCCTACCAGGTCAGCGGTGAATTCAGCATGATTGTGGCTGCTTCCCGCAACGGATGGCTCGACCTTGATCGAACCATAATGGAATCGCTGACCTGCATCCGGCGCGCCGGGGCGGACTTCATTCTGACTTACTTCGCTAAACGGGCAACCGAATTGATGGCCTGAAGTGCTATGGTTTATGGCTCTGGAAGTTTCCCCGACAGATAGTACCGCTCCGGCTCCGCACGTCGGCTGGAGCTCTGATTCCGCACGATGTGAACCGCCACCGCTTGCCCGGCCTTGAGAGCGGATTGCACCTTCATCACGTCATCCGGTGACGACACAGCTTGGCGGTTGATCGAAAGGATGGCGTCCCCCTCCACCATGCCGATATCGTCGGCAAAAGAGCCGGGATCGACCGCCACGACCTTCACGCCATTTTTGCTCTCGATCTGGAGGTCTTGCCGCTCCTTCTGCGTCAGCCGCATAATCGTGATGCCGAATTTCGCCGGCGCGATTGATTTCGGCGTTTCCGGAGATTCCGGCCGCGAGTCTTCGCCTAGTTGTGGTGCGCCTTGCCACACCACGGATCGTTCCGCAATCGTCACCTTAAGATCCAGCCGCTTGCCGTCGCGATCCACGTTGAACAAAGCGACAGATCCGATCGGTTGATCGGCTACTTTGTTCACCAGGTCCTCCCCATCTTTGATGGGTCGCTCGTTCATCGCTAGAATGACGTCGTCGTCCTTCATGCCCGCTTTACCTGCCGGCCCGTCCGGCGTGACTTTTTCGACCAGCACTCCATG
>JAVKSW010000558.1:0-2374 GCA_039583505.1 Bryobacteraceae bacterium
GGGGCATGGACCGCCAGTGTTGGAGCCAATAAAATAAGCGAGCTGGCCCACCCCTGGCCAGCCCGCCTCCTCCGAACATCGCAGCAGGTTCGTTAGCAATAGGCAGCCACTAGACCGCTTTCGCTTTGGCGAATTTCTTCCGCGAAGCGCCTAAACCGATCAGCAGTAAACCTGCCCCTAAGAGTGTGAGCGATTCAGGTTCCGGTGTCGCAACAATAAACTCCTGGTTGCGTCCGTTGCCGTTATTGACGTCAGACACGATGTCATACCCGGCGAGGTTAACCGATGCGTAATTGTTCTGCGCGAGAGTCAGCCAGGTCTGGGCTCCCGTGGGATCGGTGGGTGTGTAGGAACTGTCGGTAATTTCCCAATCCGCTTCTTGAATGTCTATTCTGTCGGTGTTGTAATCGGGATCTGAAAGCGATAAAGAGATCATCCGGCTGTACAGATAGGCTTCTTCTTTGTACTCGGTCGCAACGTGCGCGTCCGCTGAGTGGTAGGTATTGGTGAAATTCCCGTCCGCAATGGGCGTAATATACGCCTGCCAGGGAGTGTTCAGATAGCTCTCGTCGGTGAAATCGATACACATTGCCGGATAAGTCTGCCCGTTGATTAGCATCGCGTAAGGGCTGATATAGATATTGCCAACGATGATGTTCGTTGGGTCCCCGGGACTTGTGAGTTCCACTTGTGTTCCCACGGAGGGTATCGGCGTCGCCCAAAGCATGGCGCCGGCTAAGAAAAATGTCCAGATAATCTTCATATGATTTCGTTTCTCCTGACTTGTGTTGATTCGAGTCTAGGGGCGAATGGCGGGGAGATCTATTGCTCCCGCGGGCCTAAGTCGGCTCAGAACGCGCGGTACGGGGTAGGCATCTGGTTGCAGGCTTGGCGGCTTACAGCCGGGACCACTTAGGTCTGCATACTTCCGGCAGCCGTATGCATCCACGAATCATGAGTCAACTGAAGAAGCTCGGAAATAGTGATTTGGCGATCACCTCCTTAGGCGTGGGCGCGTGGGCTATGGGCGGTGGCGGATGGCAGTTTTCCTGGGGCGAGCAGGACGATGCCGACTCGATTGCAGCCATACGCGCGGCGCTCGACTCGGGCGTCAATTGGGTGGATACCGCCGCGGTTTACGGCCTTGGTCATTCCGAGGAAGTGGTGGGCAAAGCTCTCGCAGGCATCTCGAGTAAGCCGTACGTTTTTACGAAATGCGAGCGGCGGTGGGACGAAAACGGAAAGATATTCCCATCGCTGAAGGCGAATTCGATTCGCAAGGAGTGCGAGGACAGCCTGCGTCGCCTGAAGGTTGACGCGATTGACCTGTATCAGATGCATTGGCCTGAGCCGGATGCCGACATTGAGGAAGGGTGGACCGAAATGGCGCGCCTGCAAAGCGAGGGGAAGGTGCGGTGGATCGGAGTTTCCAATTTCAATGCGTCGCAACTGAAGCGCGCGATGCAGATCGCGCCGGTCACTTCCTTGCAGCCGCCCTATTCGCTGCTCGTGCGAAAAGCAGAACCCGAGACGCTTCCCTTTGCGAGGGAGCATGGGATCGGAGTCATCGTCTATTCGCCCATGCGTGCCGGACTGCTGACCGGCAAAATGACCAAAGAGCGTGCCGACCATCTGCCCAAAGATGATTGGCGCAGCCGGGATAAGGATTTTCAGGAGCCTCAACTAAGCCGTAATCTCGAGCTGGTCAAAATTCTGCAGAAGATTGCCGAGCGGCACGGCCGCACGCCTGGGGAAGTGGCTCTGGCCTGGACGCTGAATAATCCGGCGGTCACTGGCGCAATCGTCGGCCTTCGCAGGGCGGATCAGGTCCAAGGCGTCATCGGCGCCTTATCGTTCCGTCTCACGGCGGATGAGATTTCCGAAATCGAAGCGTTCTTCGGCTCAAAAGCCGCGACTGAAGTTGTCTCTGCCTAACGGCTCTGCAGCACGTTTTCGATTGCGAGCTCGGTCAAATCGCGGACCAGATAATCAGGTTCGGCGGTCCAAAGCTCTTCCAACGGGGTGACGCCCGTGGCGACGGCCACCGACTGGAAACCGTTTGCTTTCGCGGCGAGAACATCATTGGTGTGGTCGCCGATTAGCGTGACGCGGCAGTTCGCCGCAACGAGCCGCTGTCTTCTGGCTCGTTGAAGGCACACACGCGCCAGCCGCGCTCTTGTTGTTCCATCTTCGGCGAAGGCGGCAACCGAAAAATAGCCGTGCAGACCCGCGAGTTCTACCTTCTTCCAGCCGATTCGACTTAGATTTCCAGATACCAGGCCCAGGACGGCGCCTCGATTTCGCAACTCTGCGAGGAACTCGCGCACGCCTGAACAAACCAGCGGCGACAAATCGATGGCGCAACTGCCGAGAT
>JAVKSW010000559.1:0-2373 GCA_039583505.1 Bryobacteraceae bacterium
TACGTCCACTCTCGAGTGCGCAAAACGCGTGCCCAAGATATTTCGGGCATCCAAGCTAAATTATTGAAAGACAGTGGCGGAGAGAGTGGGATTCGAACCCACGTTAGAGTTTCCCCTAAACACGCTTTCCAAGCGTGCGCCTTCAACCACTCGGCCATCTCTCCTTTTTGAACAATGCAATCGCCGCTAGGCCAGGTCGAACCTTTCGTGATGCAGAGTTGCATCGCCGCTGACCAGTACCGGGCGGCCTAGAATCTCCTCCAGCTCCTCCAAATACTGGTTGCTGCTGGCCTTCAGAACCTTGGCGACGTCCGGGTGTACGCGCAGCAGGACGTCCTTGCCTTGGATTGCGCGCGCGAGCTTCTGCGCCTCCACCAGGATCTCACTGACGATGGTCTGCACGCTCTTCACATAGCCTGCGCCCTCGCAGTATGGACACGGCGCGCACAACGTGCGTTCCAGGCTTTGCTTCACCCGCTTGCGGGTGATCGCGACCAGACCGAAATCGTTGAACTGGAGAATTTTGTAAGGCGCGCGATCCACGCGCATTGCTTCTTCGAGGGCCTGCATCACCTTTTGCCGATTCCTGCGCTCATCCATGTCGATAAAATCGACCACGATGATGCCTCCCAAATCGCGCAGCCGGATCTGGCGTACGATCTCTTTCACCGCCTCGGTGTTGGTCTTAACGATGGTGTCTTCCAGCCGGTTCGACTTGCCGACGTATTTGCCGGTATTGATATCGATGGCGACGAGCGCTTCGGTTTGGTTGATGACGATATAGCCGCCCGATTTGAGCCAAACCTTCGGGCGCAACGCCTTCTCGAGCTCTTGCGTAATGTTGAATGCATCGAAGATGGGCGCCGAGCGCGTGTACATCTTCACCCGGTTTACCAGCGCCGGTTGAAACCGCTGCATGAAGGTCAGCACGTTCTCATACATATCCTCGGTGTCGACCCAGATGGCTTTGAAGTCGTCGGTTACCTGGTCGCGAAGAATGCGCTGCACGATATCGAGATCGTAATGCAGCAGGGCAGGCGCGGGCTTGCTGTCAGCTTTCTGGCGGATATCGAGCCACAGACGGTACAAGAACTTCATGTCCGCCGCAATTTCGTCTTCGGGAACGCCCTCGCCGGCGGTGCGAACGATGAATCCGCCGGTGGTTCCCTCGCGATGGGCCTGCAGAATGCGCTTTAACCGCTGCCGTTCTTCGTCGCTCGCGATCCTGCGAGAGACGCCCATGTGCGTGACGCTGGGCATAAACACCACGTACCTTCCCGGCAGCGCGACGTGCGATGTAATGCGGGCGCCCTTCTGTCCAAGCGGCTCCTTAGCGATCTGAACGATAATCTCCTGTCCGGCTTTGAGCAGATCGGAAATGGAGGGCAGCGCACGTTCCGCATTCGGCGTCGAACGTTCTTCGTAGTTCTCTCGCGCGCGAGCTTCGGGTTCGAGAGCAGCAGCGGCAGCCGTACCCGCGGCGGCGATAGCGGGTGCGGCAAAATCCGCAGGGCCTTGCCCAAAACGATTGCCGCCCCTTCTACGTCTCATGCGGCGGGGCGCGCGATGGAGATAACGTCCGCCTTGATCGCGAACGCTCGCGGTCTGCGTTTCCTCGCTCGCGGGACTTGGGGGCTGATTCGCCGCGGTCTCTTCCGGTTCACCCGCGTCCGGTTCAACCATTTCTAATTCATCCGGTTCGGATTCGTCTAACGATTCCTCGTCGCGGGATTCCTCTTCGCGCAATTCCCGATCTTCGGGCTCCGCGAGATCGCTGACGGGGGGCGGGACTACGGGCTGATCTTGCCTTACTTCCTCGATCTTCTCTTCAACATCGCCTAGCGACTCGTCGTCATGATGGCCAAGAACTTTTTCCGACAGCTCCAGTTCATCGGCTTCCTCTTGGATGGCCTCGAGCTCCTCCGGAGTGATAGGTTCGAGTCCGGTATCTTCCTGTTCAGGAATGTCCGCCTCCGCCGAACCTTCCGCACCGGCGATGTGCCGGTACTTGGCAAGCGACTCGCCGGGAAGAATGATGACGTCGGCCGTGTTCTGGGGTGCATTGATTTCAGAGACCGCAGGATTGGGTGGCGGCGCTTGCGGGCCGACGGGTTGCGCATACTTGTTCTCCGGGAACCCACGCCCGCGTTGTCTTCGTCTGCGAGAACGCCGGTTGCGCCGGTCCCCGCCGAAATCTCTTCCGTGAGGGCCACGATCCCCTTGGCCCTGATTCGGGGGCCGGGTCTCGGCAGCCTCCGGGCTGATCTCGGGCGCCGCAAGCGGCGCTACCGGAACGTCGTCGGCCGCGTGCTCCTCTTCAGGCGAAGGGGATCCGGAATTCACCGGCTGGACCGTGATCGGCGCGGTTTCTCC
>JAVKSW010000560.1:0-2366 GCA_039583505.1 Bryobacteraceae bacterium
CGTACCTTTCTTCCCTGTAGCGGAAAAATTCGGAAGCAGTCGCAATGCGCAGTTCGGGGACGCGATGCGCGCCATTCCACAAGGCGACGGCCCGCTCGAGGTCCGTCACGCTCGAAGGAGAAAGGAAATCATGCGTATGCATGACCAGCGCCGCATCGTAGCGATAACCGGCATCGGCAAAGCGCTTGAGAAGAATATCCATTCCTTTCTGCATCATCTGGAGATCACTTGGGACAGGAACTTTGGGATTAAAGATCTTCCAGGCGTTCAGCCGGCTGTAAGGATCTCGCGTGAACGGATCCAGGAAATAATCGGTGATCGCTTCCGTGTAACCGCCGCGCGGACTTTGACTGACCCAGGTCAGAACGCGTTGCCCATCGGGACCCTGCCAATAAAACGGCACGTTTCCGGGGCTGAGGGAAGTGCCGCCGCCAATGAACTGATTGGCGCCCACCAGAAGATATCGAACGCCGCTGCCGGCCAGAACCGATGCCAGGCTGAAGGGCTGGCCCGGAACATCGTTGAGTACAGCCAGGCGCGAATCGATCGAGTAAGTGCGATGCAGCCGGGCGAAATCATAGGCGATGCGGTTCAGTTCTTCCGCTCCAAGAAACTCCGTGTGCAGGCTGCCCCAGACTGCGGAGAGATCGACGCGACCGGAGCGAATGAGCTGCATGAGCTCTTCGATTCGTTCGGGGTGTCCAGGAAGAATATCTCCGAGGCCGCGTGAATGATCGAGAAAAGCGAGCACCTGCCACACGCTCTCAATCGTCCAGCGGAAATTCGGATCTTTCTCGGCGGTATCGATTACCGCTTCGATATGCGCGGCTGCCATTTCCGAAATTTCTTTCGGAGGCACAATGAAGCCGCGATCGAAATGGCTGCTTGGAACGATGTAAATGGTTTTAATTGTGCTGGCCGCGTCGAGACTCGCCGCCAGAAACAACGCTGTAAGCGGGAGCAGAATGGTCCGGATTCGCGACATTACGCTGGAGGTTCTGCAGCGCGTTCCGGGACCAACGTCGGCCTGCCCTCGATGGAGCGCAGACGCGCACCGAAACCATGGCGCCGGATGAAGTCGTAGTCATGGCCCGCATCGCTTGGCCAGCACGCGGCGAAGGCGAGCTCGTTGTCGCCCGTGTTTGCAACCCGGTGCGCCGTGGCGCCGGGAATGTAATGCACGCTGCCGGGTTCCATCGTTTCCAGCCACGTCTTGCCGGCTTCATCCATGAGGAGCAGCGCCCCATCCCCGCGAAGCGTAGCGTAATATTCGGCCCGGTCTCGGATGGCGTGAAAGTGACCATGCGTCATGAAAAACTCGTCGCCCACTTTGCCGGGAGCGAGGAAGGTCGTACCCCAAAACAGCCCGCCAGAGGTTCCTTCCGGGACGGGGAGCCAGTACTCCACTCGATATACGACCGTGTTGGGGTTCATGGTCGCGGCTTGCTCCTGATCGCGGAACAGCGACTGAATCTCGAAGAGCTTCTTCTCGGAAACGCGGGCAGACGGACCGGAAAGCGCGCCTGAAATCCAGTCGAACCGTAGCGGCGATCCAGTTGCGTTCGACATACGCCCGGTCAAACCCGCTGCACCTCGATGCCGTGTGCAAGAAATGGTGCGATTGCGTCGTCCGATGCGGACGAATCCGTAATCAGCAGATGTACGTCGTCGACTCCGCAGATTCGATGCGTCGTCACAAATCCGAGCTTGCTGTGATCGGCAATCGCGATGCGCTTCTTTGCCTGCTTCACCATTGTGCGGTTGGTGGCGGCTTCGTCCGGGTTGTGACAAGTCAAGCCTCTCTCCGCATCGATACCGTTCACGCCGATAAAGATCTTGTCGGCGAAGATCTGTTCGAGAGCCTGCATCGCTAGCGGACCTACCAGAGAGAACCAGTTGCCGCGCAGGTAACCGCCCGTTACGATCACATCCAAATCGCGCCGCTGGCTCAGCTCCATCGCGACATTCACGGTGTTCGTCACCACCGTAATGCCACTCCTGTGGCGCATCCCTCGGACCACCTCAGTCGTGGTTGTGCCGGCGGTGAGTGAAATCGTGTCTCCGTCTTCGATCAGATCGGCCGCCGCGATGGCAATCCTGCGCTTCTCCTCGGCGTGCTTTTCAATTTGGTCGCGAAACGAAGAGTCGTGCCGAAAGGGTTCGTAGAGCAGCGGCTCAACGGTTGTCGCGCCGCCATGCGTGCGCCGCAAGAGTCCCTGGTTCTCCAGATCCTGCAGATCGCGCCGGACGGTCGCGATGGATACGTTCAACAACGAACAGAGTTCTTCCACCGATACCGAGCCCGCCTGCTGGAGCGCGCGGAGAATCTTTTCGCCTCGCGATCCCATCCCGTTGCGAATCTGGAC
>JAVKSW010000561.1:0-2347 GCA_039583505.1 Bryobacteraceae bacterium
ATGTCGTCGCCAACGGTCCACACTTTCCAGCCTTCGAATCCGTTAGGTGGAATCATCATCGCGAAATTGGTCTTGCCGCAGGCGCTGGGAAAAGCCGCCGCTACGTAGGTCTTTTCGCCTTCGGGATTCTCGACGCCGAGTATGAGCATATGTTCGGCCATCCAGCCTTCGTCGCGCGCGATGTTCGAAGCGATGCGCAAGGCGAAGCACTTTTTCCCGAGGAGCGCGTTCCCGCCGTAACCGGAACCATATGACCAGATCTCGCGCGTTTCGGGGAAATGGACGATGTACTTCTGCGAATTACAGGGCCACGGCACATCCTTTTGGCCCGGTGCCAGGGGGGTACCCACGCTGTGCATGCAGGGAACAACGCGTTTGACGTCCTTGTCGATTTCTCTGAAGACAGGCTCTCCGATGCGCGCCATGATTCGCATGTTGATGACCACGTAAGGCGAGTCGGTCAGTTCAACGCCGATCCGCGACATAGGGGAATCGATCGGTCCCATGCTGAACGGGAGCACATACATAGTGCGACCCCGCATACAGCCCCGGAAAAGCTCTTTCAGGGTGCGGCGCATCTCGAACGGATTGACCCAATTGTTGGTCGGCCCCGCGCTGTCTTTCGAATACGAACAAATGAAAGTGCGGTCTTCGACCCGGGCAACATCACGCGGATCCGATCGAGCCAGAAAACAGCCGGGCCACAGCTTCTGGTTCAGCCTTATTAATGTCCCGGTGCCGACCATCTGCGCGCAAAGCGCATCAAACTCGTCCTGTGATCCGTCCACCCAGTGGATTGCGGCCGGCCTGGTGAGATCCGCCATTTTTTCGACCCACCTCAACAGGTGTTTGTTGGTGCTGAGCGGGATAGCGGTAGCGGGCAACGCGGACGATTTCATAAAAAACCTTCTGAGATTATCATGGCTGAGAGTGCCGCTCGTTCAGGGCACGCCTGAACAGGCATTCCATGTCGAATGAACTTAACCTTGAGCGAGATCTGACCGTTCATCTGGTTCGTGTGGTGGAAGACGCGGCGATCGCGAGTGCCCGAACCATGGGCCAGGGTGACCGGAAGCACTCGGATCACGCAGCCGTTCAGGCCATGCGGGAGGCCTTCGAGACGGTTCCCATCGCCGGCAACATCGTGATCGGCGAAGGTGAGCGGGACGAGGCGCCGATGCTGTACATCGGCGAGCGTGTGGGCGCGACTCCCCCGGAAGGCAGCGAGTACCCGGGGGTCGATATCGCAGTGGACCCGCTGGAGGGCACAAACTTATGCGCGACGGGAGCCCCGAATGCCATTGCGGTGCTAGCCGCCTCGGAACCAGGAGGTCTGCTGCATGCGCCCGATTGCTATATGGAGAAGATCGTCGCGGGCCCCGCGTGCAGGGGAGCGCTTGATCTGGATGCGCCGGTTTCACAGAACTTGAAATCGATCGCCCGCCGGCTGGATAGAGACGTCAAAGATTTGACCGTCATCGTTCTGGAGCGCGCTCGCCATAAACAGCTCATCGAAGACATTCGGCAGGCCGGAGCGCGTATTCGCCTCATCGGAGACGGTGATTTGTCCGCGGCGATTGCGGTAGCTGTGCGGGGGAACGGCGTACACGCGGTGATGGGCATCGGCGGGGCTCCTGAAGGAGTGCTCGCGGCGGCGGCCATGCGTTGCTTGCACGGCGAGATGGTCGCGAGACTTGTAGTGGACACGCCCGAATTGGAAGAGCGCATGGCTCGGATGGGGATCCGGAATCCGCATCGAATCTACACGGCCGGCGACCTCGCGATGGGAACCCATATCGTATTCGCCGCCTGTGGCGTTACCGATGGAGCGCTCTTGCGCGGCGTGCGTTTCTTTGGGGAAGGCCAGCGCACGCACACGCTTTTGATGACAGCGAACAACAACAGCGTCCGGTTTATCGATACGGTCCACATGAACCGCAAGCCGGGTCCGCGCGGCGTGCGGCTCTACTAATCCGGGTCGCCGCTGTCGTTTGTTCGCCAGGACTGGGTCTGAAACGCAATGAACAGGGCCATCCACTGATCACTCGAGGGCAGGTGAACGAACAGTCCGCCATCCTGCCAGATGCCATTGTCATCGCTGAAACGGGCATTAACCGGGTTGCCCTGATTCATATGAATATTGTGCACGCCTGCCGCGCCGCCGGAGTCTGAATAGGCCGACCCGAAACCATAAATCAGTCCCTCGGGATCCGCAGTAGCCTGATTCAACATGGAAATGACTGCATTCTTGAGCTGATCCTGCGGATTTTGATCGGGGATCGGCAACAACGTCATATCGCTCTGCTGGACCAAAAAGTTCCCGCCGGCCTGCTCACGAACATAGTCG
>JAVKSW010000562.1:0-2343 GCA_039583505.1 Bryobacteraceae bacterium
AGTCAGCAGGGATGAAGCGGCTGGGGTCCTTCGCGGCGGTTCAGCAGCCGTTCGAGGTGCTCACGGGCAGCGCGCTCCTCTTCGCAGTACAAGCGTGCCTTCGGGAAATCGTGATGTGCAATCGCGAACTCCATACGCCTTAGAAGCAGTTGAAGATGCTTTTGCATCTCGACCACCTCAGACGGCAAATCACAGTTTTCTTCCGGTACGTGGCAGGCCCTCATGTATTGGTCGCCCCCGGTCCATTTTGCGATCCACTCCTTGCATAGACCAGTCACCAGCCCTGTGAGCTCGGCGAGGGCAAAGCAGAGAGCGGCGGTTCCGCGCCTGCGGTTCTCGCTGGCTGCCTGCTCGAAGGTCCGCAAGATTTCCTGCCCGAAGATCGCTCTATGCTCCGCCGGATAACAGCGAAGAATCGCCCGGTAGGCTTGTTGCATATGTCGTTGCATGTCTCTAGGCCTCGCTCGCGTTCATCCTGGCGCTTGCCGCGCGCGTGAGATATTTCATTCGTTCCACCTCCCGCTGGAGCTGGCCCCGGCCCTCGCGCGTCAGTTTGTACGCCTGTTTTTCCCTGGACGTGTCCTCTTGCTCGAAACGCTGAATCCAACGATCGTCAAGAAGTCTGCGGATGGCCCCGTAAAGCGTACCGGTGCTCAACTTCACCCGGCCATTGCTGATGTGCTCAATATCCTGCATGAGCGCATACCCGTGACGAGGCTGGGCGGATAAGCTGGTCAGAATCAGGAAAACGGGCTCGCTCAGCGGCTTATTATCCGGTACGTCAGGTCTTACAGTGACATGTCGCATAACGACATGTTATGCCGAAACCCGAACCCGTGTCAAGAGCCGCGCTGTCCGGCTCAGTAATAGTGGCGATGGAGGTACGCGTGCCTGAATCCGAAGCACGCCCTGGTACAGGAAAGCCCGAAGAACAGAAAGATGGCCACGACGATCAGGCAGCCGATGCCGATGTTCTTCGCGACTGAATTTCCGCCGGGCGGCGGGCCAGGCGCCTGGTATGGGGCAGATGGCTGATAGGGCGGAGGAGCCTGGTATTGCGATTGGCCCTGGTACTGCGATTGGTTTGGATAGGGACTCGGCGGCGGAGGCGGGGCGCTGCCGAATTGCGTGCCGCAGTTTGCACAGAACTTCGCGTTATCGGGATTCGCCAATCCGCAGTTAGGGCAGTTCATATTTACTGACTACTGTAGCCAATTCTCTGATCCTGCGAAAATTCGGAGATGCCTTCTGCCGTGCCTCGCAATTTGCGAATCTCTCCAGCCGGACGCGATGACGTACCGGTCGTCTTGAAGTTTATCCGGAAGCTTGCCGAGTACGAGAAGCTTTCGCACGAGGTCATTGCCGATGAGGAGACGTTGCGTGCTTCGCTGTTCGGGCCGGAGCGGGTTGGCGGGGTGCTGATCGCATACCTCGGCGAGGAGCCAGTTGGATTTGCGGTGTACTTCCGAAACTTTTCCACATTTCTCGGACGCGCCGGCCTCTATCTTGAAGATCTTTTTGTCGAACCCGCGCATAGAGGCAGAGGAATCGGCAAGTCCATTCTGGTGCATCTGGCGAAAATAGCTGTCGAGCGAGGGCTGGGTCGGCTGAATTGGGCGGTACTCGACTGGAATCAGCCGGCGATCGATTTCTATCAAAGATTGGGCGCAGAGGTGATGGACGACTGGAGAATATGCCGGTTATCGGGCGAGGCGCTGGCGCGGTTGGCCGAGGGCGGCACGGCGCGCGGCACCCTATAATCAGGAACGATGCCCGTGCCCTCGGCGGCGGTGAATCGTCTCGCTGCTATTCCGAACGTCACTGTCTTAGTTGATACGCCGCTTGCTGCTCATACGCGTTTTCGTATTGGCGGCCCGGCCGCTGTGCTTTGCGATGTACCCGATACCGGGGCGTTCATCGAGACTCTGCGGATCGTCCAGGGGCTCGCAGTGCCGCGCGTGGTGATTGGCGGCGGCACGAATCTCGTGGTCTCAGACGCGGGGTTCGATGGGATCGTGCTGCGCTACACAGGCTCGCGCATTGCTCGCGACGGGACTCTGCTGCGCGTCGAATCGGGCGCCATTTTGCAACAGGTGGTCGATCACAGCATCGGGCTTGGGTTGAAAGGATTGGAAACGCTGACCGGGATTCCCGGGTATCTGGGAGGCGCGGTGTATGGGAATGCGGGCGCTTACGGCCACTCCCTCCAGGAAATCATCGAGCGGGTGCGCCTCACTGACGGGGAAGCCGCGAGGACGCTCAGCAATGAGGAGTGCGGGTTCCGCTACCGCGATAGCATCTTTAAAGATCGGAAGGACTGGGTAATCCTTTCGGCCGATCTTC
>JAVKSW010000563.1:0-2322 GCA_039583505.1 Bryobacteraceae bacterium
ATCCACGAGGAATTCCTGCGCGGCTCCGCGAAGGAGATTCTCGATCAGCTGCAGCAGCGCGGATCGGTGAAGGGCGAGATCACGCTGGTCATCGGACGGGCAGCCGAACAGGCGGCGAACATCGCCGACCCGCTGGCAGAGGTTGCCCGGCTGGAGAGTGAGGCCGGGCTGGACCGAATGGAAGCAATTAAGGCCGTTGCAAAACGGATGGGGTTGCCGAAACGGGAGGTCTATCGGCTCGCTGCGGAGCGGGGCAACAATCCGCGGGGCAAACGTCGTGATTAGGACCAAACGAACCCAGCGCCAATTTGGGTTCGTTTCGCAAAATGCGCTCCTCGATGAGTTGGCGTATCATCCGGACAAACGCCGGATGGGTACCGGCCGTCGCCGCCCGAACCATCTTGATACCGAGTTGATTCGCCAGGCGAGCGGCTTCGATGTCGAGATCGTAAAGCACTTCCAGATGATCCGAAACGAACCCAAGCGGCGCCACCAGCACGTTGCGGACGCCGCGGCTTAGCAAATCTCTCAAGTGATCCAGAATGTCGGGACCGAGCCAAGGCTGAGCAGGAGGCCCGCTGCGGCTTTGATAGACCAAATCACAATCGCTAAAGCCTGCCGCTTCAGCCACTAAGCGCGAGCTTTCCCGTAGCTGCTTTTCGTAATCGCTGGTTTCCGCCATGGAACACGGGATGCTATGGGCGGAAATTACCAAACGAACTTCCTTGGGTTCGTTTGGTAAAAACCGGGTCAGCGCCTCACGAACCCGGTCCGCCGAAGCTTCGATGAATCCGGGATGGTTGTAGAAGACCCGCAGTTTGTCTACTTTCGGCGCGTGTTCGCCAAGTTGCGCCTGAGCAGCTGCGATGTTGTCTCGATACTGCCGGCAGCCCGAATACGAGCTGTAGGCGGAGGTCACAAAGGCGAGCGCATGCCGGATGCCGTCGTCCCGCATCTGGCGTAATGTGTCGAATAGAAAAGGATGCCAATTCCGATTTCCCCAATAGATCGGGAGGTTCAACCCGTGCTCCTGGAGTTCGTTTGGTAAAGCAGCCATCAAGTCGCGGCACTGGTCGTTGATCGGGCTCTTGCCGCCGCACTGATAGTAGTGTTCTGCCACCTCAAGGAGTCGATTTCGCGGGACGCCGCGGCCGCGCGTGACATTTTCCAGAAAGGGCAAAATATCTTCCGGCCGTTCCGGGCCGCCGAAGGACACGACCAAGACCGCGTCGTACATGCTAAGCGGGCAGCCCGGTGACCTGGTGGAGCTTCAGCATGTTGGTTGAACCGCGCATGCCGACCGGCTGTCCGGCCACGAAGACGATGTTGTCGCCGGGGCGAACGCAGCCGCTTTCGATCAGCGCGCGCTCCATCTCATGCAGCATTCCATCGGTGGAATCCATGGTAGGGGTAAGGAGCGCGCTCACTCCATAGACGATGGAGAGCTGGCGGGCTGCCAATTCGCTCGAAGTAAAGGCATAGACCGGTACGGGAGGCCGGTAGCGGGCCAGCAGCCGGGCGGAAGCTCCGGTGGTGGTGCCGACGGCAAGCGCAACGACGCCGGCGCATCGCGCCGAATGATAGGCGGCGTCCGCGATGATTTCCGGGATCGACTGCTCTTCCCCAATCCAAACGTTCGGAAAGCCCTGCTTGTGAATCGAGCTCTCAGTCTCGCAGGAAATGCGGCTCATGACCTTGACCGCTTCCACCGGATACTTACCGGCGGAGGTTTCCGCCGAGAGCATAACGGCGCTGGTGCCGTCGTAGATCGCGTTAGCGACGTCGCTCACTTCGGCTCTCGTAGGCATCGGATGCTCGATCATGGACTCGAGCATCTGCGTAGCGGTGATGACGAATTTGCCGCTCTTGCGGGCGCGTTCGATGATCGCCTTCTGAATAGCCGGGACCTTCTCGGGCGGCATTTCGACGCCGAGATCGCCACGGGCGACCATGACACCCTCGCATTCCTCGAGAATGGAGTCGAGGTTCTGCCAACCTTCCGGCTTCTCAATCTTGGCGATAATGGGCTGCTTGGCATCCTGTTCCTCGAGCAGATGCCGCAGGCGAAGGACGTCTCGCGCATTACGGACAAAAGACAGCGCGAAGAAATCGACGCCCTGCTCTATGCCAAAATGTGCGTCCAAGACGTCTTTCTTGGATAAGGAAGGCGTACTGATATTCACGCCGGGAAGGTTGATGCCCTTGCGATCGCTGATGGGGCCGCCCCTTACGACAACGCAACGTACCGCTGTGCCGTCGGTGGTGACCACGCGCAGTTCCACCGAACCGTCGGCCAGCAACACCGGATGGCCGGGCTTCACG
>JAVKSW010000564.1:0-2320 GCA_039583505.1 Bryobacteraceae bacterium
TTTCATCCAAACATGGAACAAAGAAATGGACGCGGCTCTGTTTGCCCCGCGTATGGCGACGATCTCGCTGGGTGTGCTGGGCATTCTAGGGGCAGTCCTGTCCATGACCGGCATTTTTGGAATGGCTGCGTATTCGGTGAGCAAGCGGCTGCGGGAGTTGGGAATTCGTCTGGCACTTGGCGCACAGCGCAAGGAGGTGTTGCAGGCAGCCTTGGGACGCGCATTCAAATTGCTGGCGTTTGGTTCCGCAGCGGGATTGGTCCTGGGAATTCTGGCGAGCCGGGTATTGGCATTCATCGTGTATCAGGCAACTCCCCGCGATCCCCTGGTGTTGACCGGTGTGGTGTTGGCTATGGCGTTGCTGGGCTTGCTGGCCACCTGGGTTCCAGCGCAACGCGCGCTATCACTCGATCCTTCAACACTGCTGCGCGAGGAGTGAGTTGGCTTTGACGAGACACCCGTTTGCCTCTCTTTGACAGCTTAGGAGAATCGCGCTATATTCCTTATTGTCTTAGGAGTGTAAATGTCCGGCCAGGCGCAGCTTCTTCCAGGAACTCTCGATCTGCTTATCTTGAAAGCAGTCTCTCTGGGTCCGCTTCATGGCTACGGGGTGCTTCTGCGCATTGGCCAAATCTCCGAGCGAGCGCTGCTCATTGAGCAGGGAGCGCTCTATCCCGCGTTATTCCGTCTGGTCCGTCAGGGCCTGCTAAAGGCAAACTGGGGCACATCGGAGAACAATCGCCGCGCCAAGTTCTACGAACTAACGTCGATGGGCCGGAAGCGTTTGCGCGAGGAAACGGAGGGATGGAACCGCCTTGTCGCCGCGATTGGCTCCGCCCTTGCCGCTCAACCGGAGGAAGTATAAAACTCCTGGCCTACGTGTCGAACCTTCACTGGTCGATCATTACAAGCGCGGTCTTCCTGGCCGCGGCGGTTGCGGCCGGCTTGCGCGCTTTCATAGCCGCTGACTTGGCCGCATCGGTCGCGGTAAACAACTCGAACGAGTCCAAGTCTTCTTCAACTACCGGTGTCAAGGCAAGATCGCTGTAGTTGCGCGCCTCGGGATCGCGAATCAATTTACGCACAAAGCCCCAGTAGCGCAAAACGGACTGGGCCAGCTTGAAGTGCTTGTAGGCAATATCAAAAAAGTAGCGGGGATAGAAAACGAACGGGCTTTCAACGGGAAGAGTGGGGCGGCGGTCGCGGCGGCACTTTCGTCTGAAGTAACCGCCCTGGTACGGCTGCACTTTTTCCAGCTTGACGCAGAGGTGAGCCCAAATCATCAGGAACAGCACTTTGCCGGGGCTGCTGCCGGTGGCGGAGGCGCGGCGCATGACGGTCCTGATGTGCTCGGGCGAATAGTAAGCGGTCCAGGCGTCCTGATAGACCTGCTCCCATTGCGCCTTAGACATGAGGGGATGGTCCATGGTCACGTGCTCGACATCATATTTATTCAGGTCGGGGTCCATAGAGACGCCGGCATTGTAGAGCTTTTGGTGATCCTCCGAGCCGGGCAGCGGGGTCATGCAACTGAACTGCAGCAGGTCCACCGGCAACTCGCGCTGGATGATCTTGATGTCGCGAAGAATGGATTCGGGCGTATCGGTGGGGAAGCCGAGAATATAGCCCGCAAAGGTCATGACGCGGGCGTGCTTCCAGGCCAGCAGCATTTTGCGATACTCGGTGATTTTGTTCTGTTTCTTCTTGGCGCCGGCCAGGCTTTCCGGGTTGATATTTTCGAGCCCGATAAACGCGCGCACCACACCGGCGCGTCCCGCCTTCTCGATGAAGTGTGGAAGGCGGTGGCACATAGTGTCCACCTGGATCACGAACTTGATGTCGAATTTTTCGTTCTCGCGTAAGTGAATCAGGCGGTCAAAGATGCTTTCCCACTGCGTGTTGCGGGCGAAATTGTCATCGGTGATAAAGAAGCGGTTGACTCCCTGGGAGACATTCTGCCGGATGATGCGCTCCACATCGTCGGCCGAGCGCCGCCGCGATTTACGGCCCTGCACATTAATAATGGTGCAGAAAGAGCATAAAAACGGGCAGCCGCGCCCCGCATCGAAGCTGGTGAGATTGCCGGTGGTGCGCTTGATCTGAGCGGCGGGAAGAATGGGAATGGTCGCCCCGTCCAAAGACGGGAAATCGTTCATGTAATTGTAGAGCGGCTTGAGCGCGCCATTCCAGGCGTCGCGCAGAAGCGTCTCAAAGCGCCCTTCGGCCTCACCGGCAAAGAGCGAAATGCCCAGGTCCATCGCTTCTTTGAGCTCCGGGGGAAGTTCGGGCAACATCGATAAGCAGCCGGATACATGAAAAC
>JAVKSW010000565.1:0-2313 GCA_039583505.1 Bryobacteraceae bacterium
GACGTGTTTCACCGCGCCGCGATCGTTCGCAGAAGAACCTCGCCAGGTTCCGCCGTATCTCGCTCTTCAGAAGTTTATCGAGCCCGGGCACGATGAGTTTTCGGAAGAGAAATCGGCCATGCAGCTTCGCGACAGCCTTCATAAGGCTTTCGCCCGCGGCGAGCTACCCGTCAAGCCATTGGGAACGATTCGGCGTGCGGAGTTCTATCCCCTGCCGGAGGGCATCGTGCGATATGAGATCGCCGGTGAGCGGAACGGCGAGCTGTTTTATCAAGTTGGTCGGTGGAAGGTCACTTCGGAGAATGGAAAGCCACTCTCGGTTTCGCGCGTGGAAGAACACGTCAGCACGGCAGCAGAGCCCTATTTCCGGGACGTAACGGTCGCGGCATTCGAGAAGGTTTCGTCTTTTCACGACCAACTGCGTCGAGGCGTACCGTACTGGCGGGCGCGGCTCGATCCAGCCAGCGGGATCGACATCTACGGCAGCAACGGCGTGGCGGTGGGAGACATCGATGGCGATGGCGTCGACGAAATCTACGTTTGCCAACCGGGGGGATTGCCGAACCGGCTGTATAAGTTCAATGCGGGCGGCTTTCTGTTGGATATTACGGATGCCTGGGGCGTCGGTATTCTCGACGATACTTCAGCAGCTCTTTTTCTAGACCTCCGCAATGTTGGACATCAGGATTTGGTCGTATTGCGGAGCGGCGGCCCCGTCCTTTTCCTCAACGAAGGAAGCCGGTTTTCCATTCGAACGGATGCATTTCGCTTTGCCACTTCGCCGATGGGCGGATTCACGGGAATAGCGGCTGCCGATTTCGATCGCGACGGCAAACTCGACGTTTATCTGTGCTGCTACGTCTACTTCCGAAGTGAAGCGCAGTACACCTACGCATCGCCGTATCACGACGCGCAGAACGGACCGCCCAATTTTCTGTTTCGTAATCGGCTGAATGCGGACGGAGGCGGATTTCTGGAGGACTGCACGGCGGAAACCGGGATGAATGAGAACAACAATCGCTTCAGCTTTGCTCCGGCTTGGTGCGACTTCAATGGCGATGGCTGGCCGGATCTTTATGTGGCGAACGATTTCGGACGGAAGAATCTCTACGTAAACAAGGCGGGACATTTCCACGACCTCGCGCGGGAAGCGGGTGTGGAAGACATTGGTCCGGGGATGAGCGCTTGCTGGTTCGATTACGACGGTGACGGCAAGCCGGATCTGTACGTGGCAAACATGTGGACGGATGCCGGGCAGCGAGTGATTCACGACAAGAACTTTCTTCCCGCGCAATCGAAATCGGGAGACGAGGCTTACTACCGGCACACGAAGGGCAATTCGCTGTTTCGGAATCGCGGCGATGGCGCGTTCGAAGAGACCACATTCGAGCAGCACGTAGAGTTCGGCCGTTGGGCTTGGTCCTCGGGCGGGCACGACTTAGACAACGACGGCGAGCCGGAGATCTTCATCACGTGTGGAATGTTGACCAACACGTCGACAACTGACCTGATGAGCTTCTTCTGGCGTCAGGTGGTCGCGCGTTCGCCTGTGACAGCGAAACCGTTGGCCGCCTATGAAAATGGCTGGAACGCTCTGAACCAATTCATCCGCGAGGAATACAGTTGGAGCGGCCGCGAGCCCAACGTTCTGCACAAGCGGCACGGCGACAGATACTTCGATGTGTCGGGTATTAGCGGATTGGACTTCGCGGAGGACAGCCGGGCATTCGCTGTAACCGACTTCAATGACGACGGGCGGCCCGACATCATTCTCAAAAGCAGGCTTGGCCCGCAGGTGCGAATTCTTCAGAACAACTGCGCAGGATCGAACCACTCCATTGCATTTCGGTTGCGTGGAACGAAATCGAACCGCGATGCGATCGGCGCGCGCGTACAAGTGGATGGCCAGACGAAATGGCTCGAGGCTGGATCGGGATTTCTTTCGCAGCACAGCAAAACAATGCTTTTCGGAATCGGTGCGGCAACGGCGGTGAAGCAGGTTCGCATCACCTGGCCGTCCGGTCTGGTGCAGGAGTTCACGGACCTGGAGCCCGGAAAGAAGTACGCGGTTACCGAAGGTTCGCAAGAACTCGCAAGCGAGCCATTCCGCCAGCCTCGGCGGTTGGAATCTCCCGAATGCCAGGGCGATAACGAGCTAGCCCTGCACGACACCTGGTTCTTGGAGCCTGTTCCATTGCCGACCAAGCAGCGTGGCCCGGGGCTATTTGTGGTTAAGGAGGCGACGCCTGAGTACGAGATCTTCCGGCGCTATCTGTTCGACTGGCGCACATCGCTCACTCCGCCGCTTGCTTT
>JAVKSW010000566.1:0-2313 GCA_039583505.1 Bryobacteraceae bacterium
GCACATGACTTGAAACGCATTTCATAGACTGTAACAAAATTAAGTGCAATACCGCTGAACCGATTCGGAAGGTGGATCATATCTCAGCAAAAATCGAGCCAACATCATCTTCTGACATCGGTGGGCACTTCTGTTGCGACCTTACAGTGGCGCTTTCCCCGAGAACGCGGTGCTGATCGGAATAGTGAATTGTTTCTCACGCGGCGATCACGATGCACAGGGCCGGGCGTGCACCGGTGAATACGCCACAGGATTCCCGCCAGCGAGATAGCCACCAGGAGAAGACTCGACGGCTCGGGCACGTCGGAGACGATGCGAAACGAATCGTTATCGATATAGCCGCCGTGGTCCGGCGGAATCAACGCGTCTGAACCAAGGACCAGGTCTGTGCCGAGTTCGGGATTAACGGCAACCGCGACCTCGTCCACGGTGTAGGATCCAGCCGTCGAGGGCAAAACAAAATCAAGGAATCCAGAGGCGAGGGTGACCGATGTTCCCAAGGGCTCGCTGATGTATCCATCAGTAAACAAGCTCTGCTGCAAGTCCGATGGCAACGTCAGGGTATCGGTAGCGGTGAAGCCTATTTCTTGTGCAAACGCCGGCGAGAGCATGGTCGTGGGCAGAAACGTGAGGTCTGCAGAAACGGTGACCCCATTTACCACAACACCGGTGAGAATCGAGCCTGTCTGCAACGGGAACACGATATCGGAAGGTAAAGGAGCGGCGCTGGCATACTTCGAACCACGAATATTTTTGCCGCTGCCGGCCGGATCGGCCCCGAAGTCCCAGGGAACCAGCCTCTTGCCATTAATTTCAACGCCCACAATGTCGCGCCCCAGCTTGGTGGGAATGGAATCCTTGTTATCCGCTCCCTTCTGCGGAACGTAGACGGTAGTCGTTGTCGTGTTCGTGTCTCCATTGCCCTTGACATGCCCGTTCAGTGCCGTGGCCGGCTTATACCCCAGCGGAACAGAAAAGGCATCGCACGTTACGCCATTGACGGTTTCGGTTCCGGTCGGTGTGGTTTTCGGATTACCGGTTGAGTCCAGTAGGCCCATCGCAATCGCGTCAACATAGCTGACAGAAGTGAACCCGCCGCTGTCCACGACGGCGCCCCTGGACACCCCTCCGATAGTCACCACGGCCCAATCGAGGGACGTCTTGTCGCCTGGCCCGGCGAGGATCGACCCCGCGATCAGCATCGCGCCGACAATCAGGCGGGCGGGCGCGCGCAACATAGTGTAGAAATACTATCGCCGCTTTTCCATCCTGTCAAGCAGAGCTTTGAACACTGTCGTTAGCACGGTAAATGTCCGGTGTAATTAGCACGGTATCTGTCCGCTTTAAAGAGCGGCTGGAGACGCTTGGTATTGGAGCAAAGCCAAACGATCTCTGCCGCGGAACTGGAGCGGATGATGAAAGTGCAAGACGTGATTTTGAAAGCCATGGCGAAGAAGATCAGCTGGCTGGAAGCGGCCGAGATCCTCGGCGTTTGTGACCGGACAATGCGGCGGATGCGGGAACGGTATCAAGAGTTCGGATACGACGGATTGTTCGACCAGCGGCGGCGAAAACGGACGTACCTGAGAGTTCCGATGCAAACGGCCGAGCGCGTGTTGGCGCTGTACCGGGAGACGTACTTCGACCTGAGTGTGCGGCACTTTCACGAGAAGCTGCGGGAAGAGCACGCCATCGAGCTCAGCTACACCTGGGTAAAACAGGCGCTGCAAGGAGCCGGGCTGGTGGCGCGGCGCAAGAAGCGCGGCTCGCATCGACGGCGCCGGCCACGGCGGCCGATGCCTGGAATGCTGCTGCATATCGATGGCTGCGCGAGGTGATCGAAACAAGAGGCCTGTTCTGCGCCTTGTACAGCGATCGCGGTAGCCATTTCTTCGTGACCCGGAAGGCCGGCGAGAAGGTCGATCCGCATCGGTTAACGCAGGTTGGCAGAGCGATGAAAGAACTCGGGATCCAGATGATCCCGGCCTATTCGCCGCAAGCGCGTGGGCGCTGTGAACGCAGCTTCGGCACCTGGCAGAATCGTTTGCCACAAGAGCTACGATTGGCCGGAATCAGCACCGTGGAACAGGCCAATGCCTTTCTGCGCGAGCGTTACGTCGCCGAGTTCAATCGCAAGTTCGCTAAACCAGCCACTGAGAAAGGAACGGCGTTGCGCAAATGCGGGCGCAAAGATCTGGATTGGGTGTTCTCGATCCAAACCGAGCGCACCGTTGCTCACGACAACACGATTGTTCTGCAGAACCGCTACCTGCAGTTGGACAAGACCCGCTTTCGCAACAGCCTGGCGGGTTG
>JAVKSW010000567.1:0-2310 GCA_039583505.1 Bryobacteraceae bacterium
TTGTTGGAAAGTGGTTTCCTGAAAGCCGACGAACGCATCGTGCTGTACAACACCGGTTCGGGATTAAAGTATTTGGAAGCGTATTCCACCCGCTTTTTTCGCGACACGGCGAGTCAGCAGGATAAGCTCGGCGGCCTTATTACGCCGCGTTGAAGATGCACTCCGGTAATATTGCCAGCGGCTCCCAATTCGCTTCCAACCTGCGCTGCATTTGTGGGACGATGGGAACGTTTGGAGCTTCAGTTTTTCCCCCTTGGAGTGACTTCCTCGTCGGTTCGCCCAACGCCAGGTAACCTGTTTTCCGAACAAAAGTTAGGAGCGGATAAGTGACAAAGCTTTTCGTGGGGAATTTGCCCTACAAGGCTACAGAGGCTGATTTGCAGGCTTTCTTCGAAGAAGCGGGTGTTCATGTGGACAGCGTGAATATCCTCCGGGATCGTTTCAGTGGTGAAGCGAGAGGGTTCGGGTTTGTCGAGATCAACGATGACGCTGCGGCTGTTCAGGCAGTGCAGGCGTGCAACGGCCGGGCGCTCATGGGGCGAGCCTTGGTCGTGAACGAAGCCAGACCGCCAGAGCGCCGCGAGCGTTCCCAAGGTGGTGGCGGTGGTGGCGGCCGGCAGCGCGATTTCGGCGGCAGCAAGAACCGCTGGTAGCTCACCTGCTCCGCACATCCTGAACGCGGCCCTTCCACTCGCCTCCGCGTCCACGCCAATACTGCACCGCGGAATGAACCGTCGCGGCTGAGTAAAACACGGCGATTAACGGCAACGCGAAGGCCCACACTGCCGAACGCCGGTAGAACCGCAACATCGGCAAGTAGCCGATGGTCATCAGCAGCCAGGCAGCCGCACCAAGAAGAGCCGGAGATCTTCTACCGCTGAGGACCAGCACTGGCGGCAATAAATAGGTGAAGATGAGGCCGAGAATCGTACCTGTCAAGAGCCACGTGGAATGGCGAAGCTGGTTAAATGCGGTTCGCGAGATCATCCGTTCCACCTCGGCGAACGTCCCATAACAACGTAGACTGTGTGCCCGTTCGGTCAATCCTAACCAGACATTCCCGCCATTTCGCTTGACAGCACGGGCGAGCGCACAATCGTCGATCACCTGATTACGAATGGCAGCGATGCCGCCGATTCGCTGAAGCATCTCGGGCCGGATAAGGATACATCCTCCCGCTGCGCCGGCAGTCTTTGATTTGCGCGACCGGATCCATGCCGGCGGATAAAGCTGGAGGAAAAAGAACACGAAGGCAGGAATGCAGGCCTTCTCCGCGGTGGTCGCGCAGGCCAGTTTTACCATGTGCGATGCAAGATCGTATCCACCTGCCTCGGCGATTGCGACCAAGCTCGCGACACTGTGCCGGTCGTGGCGGATATCGGCGTCCGTAAACAGCAAGTAATCGGGCGCAAGGGCTGCCGCGCGCGCAACACCTTGCGACAGCGCCCACAGTTTGCCTGTCCATCCGGGTACCAGCGGTTGTCCATAAAAAACGGTGAGTTGATCGGTCCTGCCGGCCGGCTCGGCCGCGGCAATGGCTACGTCGGCTGTGCCATCTGTACTGCCGTCGTCAACCACTACGATGTGCAATGGGGCAGGGAAGTCTTGAACGAGAAGCGCCGTGACGGTTTCGCCGATACCGGCGGCTTCGTCGCGTGCGGGAATTACAACTGCTACGCGCTTGGCGGACGGAAGGGGGGCCGTGCGTTCGGCCAAACTCTTTGAGGGCAGCCAGAATCCTCCCCGGCAGGTCAGCAGATAGATCCAGATGAGTAGCGGGATCGCGGCAATCGCGGTTAACAGCATCACCGCTCCACGCTAGGCGGGTTGCTGTTGGGTCATGCAGTGCAAGGCGCCGAGCCCCAATACCAAGTCAGTCGAAGCGATTCCTATTACCTTCCGGTCCGGAAAAAGTGCGGCCAGTTTATTCAATGCCACGCGATCATTGACGTCGTTAAACGTGGGCGCCAGCACCAGCCCATTTGCGATGTAGAAATTCGCATAACTGGCAGGCAGTCGCTGGCCGTTGAAGAACACGGGTCGGGGCATCGGTAACGTTTCAACCCGGAGCAACTCGCCGTCCTGATCTCGCATTTCGCGCAGCAGCGCGAGGTTCTCCCGTAACGGCTCGTAATTGGCGTCGGATGGATCCTCTTCCGTTGCGATCACCACCGTGGCGCGATCGGTGAAGCGTGCGAGGTCGTCGATATGGCCGTGCGTGTCGTCTCCCACAATTCCATTCCTCAGCCACAGGGTGTGACGCGCGCCCAGGTATTCCCGAAACACCGCCTCCAGGTTGCCGCGCGTCAA
>JAVKSW010000568.1:0-2304 GCA_039583505.1 Bryobacteraceae bacterium
TAATCCATCACCATACGATTGGCGTTGAAGCGCCAGCCGAGGGTCCGGATCGTGCGCTTCATCCGCTTAATCCAACCACGCGGTAGCCCGTCTCGATCGCGTTGATAATACAGCGGGACGACTTCTTCGCGGAGCGTCCGATATAGGTCTTCGCCGTCACGGCTGTCGTGCACCTCGATATCGGAATGGGTGCTGCCGCTTCCGATTGCGAACCCATTGCTGCCGTCATAGGCCTCTGCCCACCACCCGTCCAGGATCGAGAGATTCAGCCCTCCGTTCAGCACTACTTTCTGCCCGCTCGTACCGGAGGCTTCCAAAGGCCGCCTCGGATTGTTCAACCAGACGTCCACGCCTTGAACGAGATGACGCCCCACGTTTATGTCGTAATCTTCTACAAAAACGAATTTTTCGCCGAATTGGCGATCGCGCATCATCTCCGCAATTTCTTGCAGGACTCGCTTGCCTGGTTCGTCTCGGGGGTGAGCTTTGCCCGCGAACACGAACTGCACGGGACGGTTCGGATCGTTAACGGTAGCCGCGAGGCGTTCGATGTCTGACAGGATCAGGTTGGCTCTTTTGTAGGTTGCAAACCGGCGCGCGAAGCCGATGGTAAGTGCGTCGGGACTGAACACGCGGCCAAGACTCAGAGTTCGGTCACGCGTCTCCCCGTGGCGTTCGGCCTGCTCCATTGCGCGCTGCCTGACAAAATCGAGCAGCCGTGATTTCAAGCTCAGGTGCGTTTCCCAGAGTTCGCCCTCATCCACGTTCTCAATGCCTTCCCATGTGCTTGCCTCGCCACTGCGTTGTTGCCAGTCCGGCCCCAGGTGGCGATCATACAGGCGGGCCATCTGCGGCGCTAGCCAGGTGGGCACGTGGACACCATTCGTGATGTGGCCGATGGGAACTTCATCTTCCGGTTGATCGGGATAAAGCCCTGTCCACATCTGGCGTGACACCTCGCCGTGCAAAGCGGAAACCGCGTTAGCGCGTCGCGAGAGCCGCAGGCCCAGCACCGTCATGCAGAACTCCTCTCGGTAGTTGCCCGAATGTTCCCGGCCCAGAGCCATCAGGCGGTCGTGAGATAACCCGAGCGCGTCGCGCAACGGGCCTAGGTGTTCCTCGATGAGATCAGAGTCGAACCGGTCGTGTCCCGCCGGAACCGGCGTATGCGTAGTGAAAACAACCTCACGCGCGACACGCGGCACGGTCTCCTCGAAACCTCTGCCTTCTTCCTGCATGCGCGTGCGAATTGCTTCCAGTACTGCAAATCCGCTGTGGCCTTCGTTGAGGTGAAGGACACGCGGGGCAATCTTCATAGCCTTTAGCGCGCGGATCCCACCCACGCCCAACAGCAGCTCCTGACGAATTCGAACGCGCGAGTCTCCACCATACAGCCGCGAAGTCAGCTCCCGGTCCTCCGGCGCATTCCCCTCTACATTCGAATCCAGCAGTAAGAGATCGCATCGACCTACCTTCACTCGCCAGACTTTTGCCCTGATTGCGCCGTGGCGTGTCTCGATTTGTACGGTTACCGGTTCGCCGCCCGTCCCGATGGCCGGCTCCATAGGCAAACGGCTCGTATCTGTTTCCAGGTATTCCTCCTGCTGCCAGCCTGTACGATCGAGCCGCTGCCGGAAATAGCCCTGGCCATAGAACAATCCAACGCCAATCAGCGGGATGTCGAGATCGGATGCGCTCTTGATGTGGTCTCCAGCGAGCACACCCAGCCCACCGGAATAAATCGGGAGCGACTCGTGAAGCCCGAATTCAGCAGAAAAATAGGCCACCGGATGAGCGCGGAGAACCCCCGCATAAGTCGCGCCCCAGGTACGATCTGCCAACAGATACTCCCGCTGCCGGCGGTATGCATAGTTAATCCGGCTGTGCAACAGCAGCTCACCCGCGCGGCGCTCTATATCGGGCAGTGCCATCTCGCTCAACAAAGCAATAGGATTATGATTCAGGCTTTTCCATCGTGTAGGGTTCAAATCAAGGAACACGGAGTCTGAGTTCTGGTCCCAGCTCCACCAGAGGTTGCGAGCGAGCGACCAGAGCCGCTCCTGCACGGGAGCGATGAATCGATCCAGTGTCCGGGCTTCACTGACCACCGGTGCAAGCTGTGCAGCGGCGTCTACCAGCATGCGGATCTCGTCGTCGTGAAAGGCCCGCGAATCTTTCGTCTGAATAACCAACACACCATGCAGAACGCCGCGATCGATCAGCGGCACTCCAAGAAACGACTGGTATGCATCCTCGCCCGCTTCGCTGAAGTACTTAAACCGCGGATGCCTTCCTACCTGATCG
>JAVKSW010000569.1:0-2296 GCA_039583505.1 Bryobacteraceae bacterium
GAACCTGTTCTGCTTGAGGAACGGCCTGCGGGATTGATTGTTGTCGGCGATGTGAACTCGACCGCCGCGGGAGCTCTTGTCGCGGCGAAGCTGGGCGTTTCCGTGATTCACGTCGAAGCAGGCCTGCGGAGCTTCGACCGCTCCATGCCCGAAGAAATCAACCGCTTGGTGACGGATTCCATTTCCGATCTCTTGCTGGTAACGGAAAAGAGCGGCCGGGTAAACCTGCTCAATGAGGGAAAGAAGCCGGAGCAGATCGTATTCGTTGGAAATCTGATGGTGGACTCGTTACGCCGCCACCTGGAAGAGGCCCTAAAGTCCGACATCCGGCAACGCCTCGGTATAGGCGAGAGTCGCTTCGGACTCGTGACCCTGCATCGGCCCGCGAATGTCGATGACGAAAGCAGTCTCGAGCAAATTATCGGTGCCCTGCGCGTCATCGCGAGCGATTTGCCACTGTACTGGCCCATGCATCCGCGGACCAAATCTCGTCTGGAGAAAAACGGCATTCAGATTCCGACTGGAATTCGACTGCTGGAGCCTCTCGGCTATCTTGATTTTCTGCATCTACAAGCGAAATGCGCGGTCGTGCTGACTGACTCGGGCGGAATCCAAGAAGAATCTACGGTGCTGGCCGTTCCGTGTTTGACGCTGCGGGAGAACACCGAGAGGCCCATTACTGTCGAATGCGGGACGAATCGTTTGGCCGGCACGCGCAAGGAAAGCATCCTGCGAGTTTGGCAGGAGATGCGCGATTCGCCCAAAGCGGGTGTGATCCCGCCGCTTTGGGACGGGCAGGCAGGCGTCCGGTGCCACCAGGCCATCAAGAACTACTTCTTCCATCCAGAACCAGAGCACTCATCGAAATAGGCCAGCCGTGGTGACGCGCCGAGCCGCTTTTTCCATCGCCCGAAACTGCGCTGCCGTCATTGGTGTCATCGTCCTGCTCATCACCTTCACGCCGATCGTGAAGCTAGCCGCCGAGAAGATGACGACCGACTGGTACGAAGGCGACGCAGATGTTCTGGTTGTTTTAGGTGGCTCTATGCTTGTGGCGGGAACCGGACCAAACGCGACGCTCGGCGATGATTCTTATCTCAGATCTGTTTACGCCGGCTGGTATTTCAAAACGTATAGTTTCCGGTTTGTTGTGGTTTCGGGTGCAGAAGGAACGGCGGAGGCGATGGCGAAGTTCCTCACGGCCAGCGGAGTTCCAGCGGCGTCTATCCTCTTGGAATCGAGGTCTCACACGACGTATGAGAACGCCGTGTATGTAAAGGCGCTCCTACAGCAGCATTCGCTGCTTGGGGAGAATTCTCGAATTGTGATCTTGACGAGCGACTATCATTCGTGGAGGGCTCGCCGGGTTTTTGACCGCTGCGGCGTGCACGTCAGGGTTATCCCTGTTCCGGACGTCGCAAAGCGCTCGGCTTCCTTACCGTATCGCCTCGCTGGGTTCTTCACCATTGTCACCGAGCTCTCAAAGGACCTCGTCTATGCGCTGCAACGTAAGACTTGATTTGCCTTAGTCGAACAGCCCGGAAACGATGCTCTCGAAGCGAACCGGCTCCATCGTAGTATCGTCCAGCACGCGCGGCAAGGTGAGATCGTCGCTATCGCGGCGAGCCAAGCCGGTTTCGCAAGTAGTGGCGCTCTTTACCCCTAGTTCCCGGAGCCAGGGAAGAAACTCGGGCAAGTAGTGCCCACTCGGATAACAAAAATGCACCGGCTCTTTCCCGGTGATTTCCTCAATGCACTTGCTGTTGTCCCGGATCTCTCGATGGAAAAGGTCTCGATCTCTCGGCGTGCGGTGCCGATGCGTGTGGAGCTGTAAATCCACGCCGGTGCGCCAGATCTGCCGCGCTTCCTCTGTGCTGACAATTTGCAAGATGCGCCGCTTTACGAGATCTTGATAGTCGACGCGCATCCGGCCGGCTATTTCCCTCGCCACAGCGTCTTTTTCGACCGTACTCAGGCGTTTCGCTTCCATCCACGCGAGCAATGCTCCGACGACCTGCTGGCGCTCTTGCGCGCTGCGGATCGACGCCGGGACAACCATGCCATATTCAGAAAGCTCTACTACGGTCTGTCGCGATTTCCAAAGCAGGTAATCGAGCATGAGATTGATCACCGGCAATTTGTATTGCGAGTAATAGGTGGTCAGATAGAGCGTACACGGGTAGCCAAACTCCGAGAGCATGGGTACGCCGTGATGCAAAAAGTCATACAGGCCGTCATCGAACGTAATCGCCACACTACGGGACGGAAGAGAGCCCGCGTGCAGGCGGGTCAAAGC
>JAVKSW010000570.1:0-2292 GCA_039583505.1 Bryobacteraceae bacterium
CCTGTACCAGGTGATCAAGAACGGCTACGGCGCGATGGGCGATTACGGAGACCAGATTCCCGTGAACGACCGCTGGGCGATTGTCGCCTATGTGAGAGCTTTACAGCTCAGTCGGGACGCCAGCCTGAACGACGTGCCGCCGGACCAGCGCGGTCCATTGAGCGGAGAAAATCAGCCGCGGCCGGGAGCCGCAAGATGACGACCACCGCCTTCGATGTTTCACCCGAACTGGAGCGAGACCTCCATCGGGTGTTCACCCCTGCGCTTGGCGCTGGCATTGTTCTGGGCGTCGCCGGCATCGTTGGCGGTATTTACAGCCCGGGCGATTTTTTCCATTCGTACTTGATGGGATACCTGTTCTGGCTTGGGCTGACGCTCGGGTCGATGGGCATCGTGATGCTCCAGTATTTGACGGCGGGCGCCTGGGGAATCATGACGCGCCGCACGCTCGAATCCGCCAGCCGGACTCTGCCCTTGTGCGCCCTTCTGTTCATTCCCGTCGCGGTTGGAATGCCGTGGCTTTACGATTGGGCGCACTCGGATCTAGTCAAGAATGAATACGTCCTGCGGCATCGTCACGTCTACATGAATCCGTCGATGTTCATTGGCCGGGCCATTCTTTACTTCGTGGTTTGGGGAATAATCATGTATTTCCTGAACAAGTGGTCCCTGGAGCAGGACGAGAGAGGCGGATTGGAAAAACGGCTTGCCAGACTCAGCGCTCCGGGCCTGCTCATCTATGTGTTCACCATCACTTTTGCCACCGTCGATTGGGCGGAGTCACTGGAGAACAACTGGTTCTCGACCATTTGGGGATTCCTGTTTGTGGCTCGGGAAGGCCTGGCGTCATTCGCGTTCGTGATCATCGTGATGGCGCTGCTTTCGCGACGAGAGCCGCTGGCCAGCCGATTCAAACCAGCGCACCTGCATGATTTGGGCAAATTGCTACTTGTATTCGTGATGTTGTGGGCCTATTTTGAATTTTCGCAATTGGTCGTCATCTGGTCGGGAAATTTGACAGATGAAATTCCGTGGTACCTGCACAGATTTGCAACATCCTGGGGCTGGCTCGGCGTGATGCTCATCGTGCTCGAGTTCATCGTGCCGTTTCTGATGTTGCTTTCGCGGCCGTTGAAGCGAAATGTGATCGCGCTGTGCTGCGTGGTAGGCCTTATCATCTTCATGCGGTGGGTGGATCTGATGTGGATCGTCATGCCGACGTATTACCACGGCGGTTTCCGGTTGACGTGGATGAATTTCGTGGTGCCGGCCTCTATCGGGTGTTTCTGGATAGCCGTATTCGTCTGGCAGCTCAAGCAGCGTCCCTTGCTCCCGTTGCAGGCGCCGAATCTCGAAAGGGCTTTGCAGCATGGCGAATGAGAACATGCGGAACCATTCGGAGCGGCGCATTCTGAAGGCGATCGGACGCTGGATCGGCGGTACGGCGGGAACCATCGAGGGAGAGGCCGAGGTGGTGCGGCATCCACGCGCAAGAACGCCGCGGGAACACGAGCCGCGGAACGAGAACGTTGACTTCGAGAAATCCGACATCGATGTACGCCACACGTTTATCACCGGTGTTTCGTTGCTGATCGGGATATGGGTCGTCAGCGGCCTGCTCTATTTCATGTTTGCTTACCTGGCTCACGAACGCGCGGTAAACAGCCCGCCCCCGCTGCCGATTGAGGCGCACGGAAATCCGATGCCGCCCGAGCCGAGGCTGCAAGCGTCGCCGCACAAGGATTTAAAGGCGATGCGCGCGCGCGAAGACTGGGAGCTGAATCATTACTTCTGGGTCGACAAAGCAAAGGGGACAGTTGCGATCCCGATCGAGCGCGCGATGGATATTCTGGCGTCACGCGGAATTCCGCCTCAAACAAAGCCGCCGAGCCTGGTGTTATCGCAGCCGGAGGCTGGTACGCGTGAAACGGGCTTTGAAGGAAAGGTGGCGCCGGAGCCGCGATGAAGTTTTTCGTGAGTGCGAAGAGATCGATGGTCTGCGTTTCATTCGCGCTGGCGCTGGCTTTCGACGGGTCGCAAGCGGCAAGCAGTCCATATGTGCCTCCCAACTTGAACGGTATCGGCATTGACCAGAGGCTGAACGCCCAGATTCCGCTCGACACGGTATTCCGGGATGAGAGCGGCGCTTCGGTTCCATTGCGAAGGTTCTTCGGCAACAAGCCGGTGGTGCTGGCGCCGGTTTACTATCGCTGCCCGATGCTATGCAGCCAGATATTGAGCGGCGTGGTGGCGGGGCTGAGACCCTTATCGCTGAAGCCCGGCCGCGATTTC
>JAVKSW010000571.1:0-2289 GCA_039583505.1 Bryobacteraceae bacterium
CAGCCCCACACTCGCCGGTATCAGGAGCGCGGTCGAGAAACCGTAACTTCCCACGTGTCCGAGCCCGAAAAGCACCACTGATATCAGCGCACCGGCCCAGCGATTTCCCGACAGCATGCCAAGCTCCTCGATGGCGAACCCGCGGTACATAAATTCTTCGCATATAGCCGCCGTCAGCACCAAACCGAAGCGCACGGCAATCGGAACCGCGGCCACGTCGCGAAGATCGAATTTGGGAGCGGCCACCAGCCTGCTCACAATCCCGGACAGCACCAACGCGCCCACCACCGCGGCGATCATATATAGAACATCGCGCCAGTGGACTGCACGAAATCGTAAGAATGCTGGACGCAATCGTTGCAGCCCAAACGCAATTACCGCCAGAATCAGAACCACGCTCCATTCGATTGCAATCGTGCGGAGGTCGTCGTGAACCGAAGTCAAATGACTGCCGTTTTTTCCAACGAGCAGCTTCTCGGCGAACGGCCATCCGAGCGCAATCAGCACTCCGACCATTGCGTACACCGATTGGCCCGTCACGACGACATCAACGCGGCAAACTGCAGCCATTCGCCGAAATTATCGACCAGTGCGGACGCGATCTTCTGCTCCTGCTGCGGCGTGACAATTCGTACAGCTTCTTTATGAGCCATAGAGTATTTTCGTTCCGCGATCAGGCAGGAATCGCAACCCGCCGTTTCAGGGTCGGCAGGCGATCGATCCGCTTGCCTGATTTTTGCTGCGCCAGGCGGAGGTCATACAGGCTTTGCAGGTTCAGCCAGAATTCCGGGCTGGTCCCGAAGAAATGCGCGAGGCGCAAGGCCGTGTCGCCGGTGATCGATCGCTGGCCGTTCAGGATACCCGTGACGCGGTTGGTTGGCACGCCAAGCTGACGCGACAACTCCGCAGCGCTCATCTGCAGCGTTTCAAGTTCCTCCCGCAAATGCTCGCCGGGGTGGATCGGTGTTCGTGCCATCTGTTCTCTCCTTCCGTCAGTGATAATCGATGATTTCGACATTCTGCGGGCCGGGCGAACCGTTCGGCCACTCGAAGCAGATCCGCCATTGATCGTTAATACGGATGCTATACTGACCGCGCCGTTCGCCCCTCAACGCCTCGAAGCGGTTGCCCGGCAGAGCTGCCAAATCCTTGATCGACGTCGCCGCTTCCAGCCGGTCCAGCCTGATCTGCGCGCTGCGCTCGAAACCGGAAAACGTCTTGACCCTTTTACCGTTCGCGAAACCCTGCGTCCGCTTGTCCCGGTAATTGACAATCATTCAGTATCCTATCGCTTGTTATGCTGTACGTCAAGCGTAACGCTGGATTCGCGTGCCTACCTCGTCGGGCTTCCCCACAGCAGGCACCAAACGGTGAGGAGGAGTGGGGAATGCCGCTACGGAGTTTCGCCCAGCGCCTGCGTAAGAACCGGGTCACCATTCATGCTGCAATTTCCGTCCCGGCGCATAATTCTCTCGAATTAATCCGCAATTCGTGTTAAATTATTCTTCTAGCCCGTCCGCAGCCTTGCGTCCGGCGCTGGCGCACAGGCTGATCGTGGCCGTTGTGCGCATTCAGTAACGAAGTCCTCGAAGGCGCCCTGCCTTCCCATTCTTGTCAGCCGTCGCGCTTTGACTCCCATAGGAGATCCCCCGTGTCTACATCCGCGCAAATTGCCGCCAACACAGCTAATTCTCAACACTCCACCGGTGCCAAAACCGACCAGGGCAAAGCCGTTTCCTGCCTCAACAACTTCCGCCACGGACTCGCTGGCGCCTTCACCGTCCTGCCCGGCGAAGATCAGTCTGCTTACGACGCCCTCCTGCTGGGCTTGCAAACCGAGCACCAGCCCGCCACTGTCACCGAAACTCTGCTCATCCAGGGTATGGCGCAACACCACTGGCTCGCCCAGCGCGCGCTCGGCATGCAGGAAACTTGTTTCAAGTCTGACGATGACAGCAAGCTGGCCTTGTACATCCGCTACCAGACCACCCATGAACGCGCCTTCCACAAGTGCCTGAACGACCTGCTAAGACTCAGAGCCGAAAAGCGTAAACAGGAAATTGGGTTCGAATCGCAGAAGACCAAAGCCGCCGAGGAAATTCGCCGGCAGGAGATGCACCAGGCGCGCCTTCGAGCCATCCACGCCCGCACCGATGAACGCGAAATCGACAACGACATCCGCCAGACTATCGAAGCCCCCCTTCCCGGCAACGTCCGCCTGCCCTTCGACACCCTGAAAGACGTCTTCCGTCACGCCGCCTATGAGGTAAATCGCCAACTCAAAGGCGA
>JAVKSW010000572.1:0-2285 GCA_039583505.1 Bryobacteraceae bacterium
GCCCGAAGTGGTACGGCATGCCCAAAGACAAGCTGTACGTGACCATTTTTCGCGAGGACGACGAGGCTGAGGAGCTGTGGCAGAAGGTAGCGGGCGTCGCGAAAGACCGTATTTTTCGGCTCGATGAAAAAGATAATTTCTGGCAGATGGGCGAAACCGGTCCTTGCGGGCCGTGTTCGGAAATCCACTACGATTTAGGACCCCAGGCGGCGGAAAGCGGCCGCGAGCACGAGCAGTTTCCATCCGATGCCGGGGGACGGTACGTCGAAATCTGGAACCTGGTATTCATGCAATTTGATCGCGCTGAAGACGGAACGCTGACGCCTCTGCCCCGGCCGTCGATCGATACCGGGCTCGGGCTGGAGCGCGTCGCGGCGGTACTCCAAGGGCACATCTCGAATTACGACACGGATTTGTTGCAGCCCATTATTCACCGCGCGGCCGAATTGCTGTCCGTGGAGTTTCACGCGAATGAGCGAACCGATGTTGCGCTTCGTATCAATGCTGATCATGCGCGGGCCACCACATTCCTGATTCACGATGGCGTTGTTCCGTCCAACGAGGGCCGCGGGTATGTGCTTCGGAAGATTATGCGCCGCGCGCTGCGCAATGGGCGCCTTGCCGGGGGAACCGAGCCTTATCTATACAAACTGACCGGCTTTGTGGCGGACCTGATGCGCGGTGCTTATCCGGAGCTCGAAGAGAGCATGCAACGTGTGGCGCGTATCGTTCGGGAAGAAGAAAACCGGTACGCGACGACATTCCAGGTAGCAGAACGATTTTTCCATGACGAAACCAGATCGGCCATCGATGGCGTCTTGTCCGGCGCCGCGGCTTTCAAGCTGTATGACACGTATGGCCTGGCGCTCGATGAGCAGGAGGAGATGGCGCGCGAGTTCGGCCTGTCGATCGATCACGAAAGCTTCACGGCGGAGATGGAAAAGCAGCGCTTCCGTGCGCGCGCGAGTTGGAAAGGCGCCGACAAAGGGCACATTGCCGACGTTTATAAAGAACTCCCAACAGGCGAATTCATCGGGCGCGAAACTTTGGAGACACCGGTTGAGGTCATCCGGCTGATCGTCGATAAATCGGCAGCAGATGCGGTCGAGCAAGGACCGGCGGAGATCGTGTTTCGGCAGACTCCGTTCTATGCAGAATCCGGCGGGCAGGTGGGAGATACGGGCTTGCTGCTCGATGCCGAGACCCGCGAGCGAGTTGCCGTAGTGGAAGGGACCTACAAGCCCACGCCCGCCGCCATCGTGCAGAAGATTCAGGTGCTCAAGCCTGTCCGTACCGGTGACCGCCTGGTTGCAGTAGTCGACCGGCTTCTGCGAGGCGCAACCATGCGCAATCACACCGCGACTCATCTGCTGCACGCCGCGTTGCGCCAAACGCTGGGAACGCACGTCAAGCAGGCGGGCAGCGTGGTGGAACCCGGCAGGCTGCGCTTCGATTTCAGTCATTACTCCGCGGTGACCGACGATGAGCTGCGCGAGGTCGAGCGTCTCGTCAATCAGCAGATTCTGCAGAACGCGGAGCTGACGACCGACATCATGGATCTGGAACAGGCGCTTTCGACGGGCGCCATGGCTCTGTTCGGCGAGAAATACGGCGACAGTGTGCGCGTAGTCAGCATTCCCGGATTCAGCCGCGAACTATGCGGCGGCACGCACGTATCCCGCACGGGCGATATCGGCCTGTTCAAGATCGTTTACGAAGGGAGTATTTCGGCGGGTGTCCGGCGCATTGAAGCCATTACCGGCGAGGGCGCTCTCGAGAAATTCCAAACGGCGACCGCGCAGCTTGCCAAGGCGGGCGAACTGCTGCGCACTTCCGATACAGGCGTGCTCGAGCAGATCGAAAAAGTGCTGGAACACCAGAAGATCCTCGAGCGGCAATTGGAGCAACTGAAGACCAGGCTGGCTCATCAACAAGTGGGAAGCCTGAAGGGCCGCAACGTGAATGGCGCAACTGTTCTTGCCGAAAAGGTCGAGGGCCTGGATTCAAAGCAACTACGAACGATCGTCGATTCGCTCCGCAATCAGTGGGGCAGCGCGGTAATTGTGCTTGCGTCGGTGAACGATTCCACCGTCTCGATCATTTCAGCGGTGAGCAAAGATCTGACCGGCAAGGTGCAGGCAGGCAAGCTGGTGGGCGAAGTAGCGAAGGCGATCGGCGGAAAGGGCGGCGGGCGGCCGGACATGGCGGAGGGCGCCGGCAAAGACGTTCACTTGTTGCCTTCGGCGCTTCAAACCGTCTACGACAAGATCGAAGCACTGCTTTAG
>JAVKSW010000573.1:0-2280 GCA_039583505.1 Bryobacteraceae bacterium
CGACAGGGCGCATCAGGCCTGCCGTCGGCGCGGCTTCTTCCGGCAAAAGACAGCGCAGCACGTAAAACGTCGCCGAATAGGTAATCGCCGCGACGGCATTCAAGCTTCCGGTCACCGGTGGCGCCGATCCGGTGAAGTCCACAGCCAATCGCCCGCGTTGCGGATCGGTCTTGATCGTGACACGAATCTTCACGGGAGTATCGCTGATGCCATCGCTGTCCAAGAAATCCTCGCCCGTGAATTGGCCCTCGGGAAGGCTTTCGAGTTCGGCGCGCATCAACTGCTCCGAATGATTCAGCAATCCGGCAGCATTTTCCTGTACGCGTGGAAGGCCGTATTTATCGACCATCTCTGTAAGCCGTTCGACGCCAATCCGGCAGGCCCCGATCTGCGCGGTCAGATCTCCTTCGCGTTCACGTGGCGTGCGCACGTTCTTGAGGATCAAAGCCAGGAGTGCTTCGTTCAGCGTTCCTCGTTCGACCAGCTTCACGGGCGGTATGCGAATTCCCTCCTGCCAAATCTCGCGGCAGAGCCCCATGGATCCCGGATACATGCCGCCGACGTCGGCGTGATGAGCCCGGTTCGCCACATAGAAGCTGGCTCTTTCCGCTCGGTTGACGAACACCGGCATTACCAGGGTAATGTCCGGCAAATGCGTTCCGCCATCGAACGGATCGTTGAGAATCGCTGCATCTCCGGCCTGAAGCGTGAGCCTGTCGAGCGCCGACCTTACCGACATGGGCATCGATCCAAGGTGCACCGGCATGTCGTCGCCCATGGCGATCACGTGTCCGTACTCATCGAACACGGCGCTCGAATAGTCGCGCCGTTCTTTGATGTTCGGCGAGAACGCCGTTCTCCGCAAGGCAACACCCATCTCTTCGGCGATCGAATGAAACGCGCTCTTGAAGATTGCGAGCTCTATGGGATCCAGCGCTTTGCTCATGCTTTACACCTCGATGATCAGATTCATATATTCATCGACACACGCATTTGAACCGGGTGGCATGAATGTGGTCGCACTGTATTCCACTACAACGGCCGGCCCGCTGAACCGGTCGGCCGCCCGAAGCCGCGCGCGATCGTACACGTTCGCGGCCAGCCATTCGCCTTCGCAATAGAGCCGGTTCGTCTTAAGGAACGCAGGTTTCGCGTCTCCGCCTGTGGCAGTGTGCCGCTGGAGCGGCATAGACTCGGTCGCCGCAATCATGCGCACGCGCGCATTCACCACTTCGATGGGCCGCCGGGAATCGGCGTAGCCGTAACGCCGCTCGTGCAGCCGGTGAAACTGCGCCACGAAGTCAGTCGCCCAATCGACCGTCAGTTCGTATCCTTGCCCCGCGTACCGCAGATCGACGGACCGCATCGCATTTGCGGTCAGCCCCTCGGCTTGCATGTCTTTCCTGCCGGCTTCCTCGATGCTCTTGAAATGCTGTTCAATCGCGGGGTCTTCCGGCCGCAACATCACTGTGCGCGAATAGTCCCGCACCACGTCGGAAATGAGAATCCCATATGCCGAGAGCGCTCCCGGCATGCCTGGCACCAGCACTCGCGGAATCCGGAGCGCCCGCGCCAAAGCACAGGCATGCAAGGGACCGGCGC
Source organism: Bryobacteraceae bacterium (assembly GCA_039583505.1). GTDB lineage: Bacteria > Acidobacteriota > Terriglobia > Bryobacterales > Bryobacteraceae > Bog-105. The sequence goes on from JAVKSW010000573.1 coordinate 1,603, forward strand.
CCCCAAAGCTCGCCAGCACGAAGTCACGCGGATCGTGGCCCTGTTCCACGGAAATTCTGCGCAACGCCTTGGCCATATGCGAATCCACGAGCCGGAGGACGCCTTCGGCAAACTGTTCAGCGCTCTTCAACGCACCCTTTCCGGCTTCGAAGTAGGTGCGCGCGCGATCTACCTGAAGCCTCATCCCGCCGCCCAAAAACCACTCCGCATCGAGGCGGCCGAGCAGCAGATTCGCATCGGTAACGGTGGGCTCTTCTCCGCGCCCATAGCAAATCGGGCCCGGGTCCGCTCCCGCGGATTCCGGCCCTACTTTCAGCGCGCCTCCACGGTCGAAACTCGCCAACGACCCTCCGCCCGCGCCGACCGTATGAATGTCGAGCATCGGAACCGCCACCGGCAGGGACATGATCTGCGATTCCGTGGTTGTCCGCAATCCCGTCTCGCTCTCGACCATGGCAACGTCCGTGGAGGTCCCGCCCATATCGAAGGTCAGAATGCGTGAGAACCCGGCCGCTTTCCCCACTGCTAGCGCACCGACGATGCCGCCGGCCGGCCCGGAAAGAATCGTTCGCACCGGTTCCCGCGCCGCGATGGAAGCAGGGGCGATTCCGCCCGATGACTGCATTACCTCGAGACGCGAACCGTGCGAGCGCAACGCGTTGTCCAGCCCTCCGAGAT
>JAVKSW010000574.1:0-2267 GCA_039583505.1 Bryobacteraceae bacterium
CGCGCCAGGCAGCGAGATCCTCGCTGCTCAGCTCTTTGTTCAGCTCGTTGAAGAATTTCGGCTGCTCGACGTTCACGACCTGAAACTCCGGCGCTCCGACTCGATCGAGATAGGTATCCCAATCGAATGCGGGAAGCATCTGCCGCAAATCGGCGCGTGACATTTTGTGCTTGAGGTTGTACGGATTCCGCCTCTCCACACGCGTCAGGGACGCCTTGGCGAGCGCGGTTTCAATGGTCGTCACGGTTTGCGCGTCGGCCCGTGCATCCGGAGCGGATTCGCCAATCATCTGGAGCATGCGTTCCACGTGCTGCAGGTACTTCCGCCTGGTCTCCTGAGATTTCGGATCCGTCCTGGTGTAGTAATCGCGATCCGGAAGGCCCAAACCGCCGGCAAGCGCAAAGGCGATCACTTGGGACGAGTTGTCGAAATCCTGGTTGGAGTCGAAACCGAACAACACGCCGCGGTCAATTCCGTTGCGGTGCTGCTCGGCCACATAACCGGCAATGTCGTTCGGAGATTTTAGAGCGGCGATTCTGGCGAGCTCCGCCTCGAGAGGCTTGGCGCCCGCGTGTGCGACGGCCTCCAGATCCATACAAGCATGGAAGAAGTCGCCGATCTTCTGCTGATTCGGGGTCCGCGACGGATCGGGATGGGACGCCTGCTCCAGAATGCCCCATAAAAAGCGCTGGTTTTCATTCGTCAACTTGGAATAAACGTCCCAGCGCGGCTGATCCGCCGGAATAGGGTTCAGCTTGTTCCAGTTTCCGCAGGCGTATTTGTAAAAATCGACACATGGATCGGCCGATTTATCCAGGAACTGAGTGTCCAGGGCGGGAGTATAAGGCAGCACCGAGAGCGGAGTTTCCTGCGCATAGAGCGCAGCGGCCGAAGCACTCAGCAACAGGAGCGAGACAAATCGCATGTAGTCGATTGTGGCAGGTCGAATTCGCGTGACCGCGTGCGCTAAACCTGTTCGCGAAGCCAGGACAGATATTTTTCAGACCCGTCGATTATCGGCACCGCTACGATTTCGGGCGTGTCATAGGTGTGCAACTGTTGGACGCGGTCCCGCAGGGCGGGAAAGCGGTCGCCCGTGGTTTTGATCAGCAGAAGCACCTCCGCCGCCGTTTCCACATTACCTTGCCACCGATAGACGCTATGAATTTCGGGCAAGATGTTCACGCAAGCCGCGAGGCCGCCTTCCACCAAAGCCTCCGCGATGCGCGCGGCCTGCTGCCGATCTTCGCAAGTGCAGAATACGACGACCGAATCCGTCATAAGAGGTCGATTGTGCTAGACCTTTCGTCCAAACAAGTTTATAAACATAAGTAAGGAGTCTCTTTAAGGTGTTGCGCTTTCTTCGGCCTCTCGCCGCGCTGGCCGCGCTCGCCGGCCTTGCCGCCTACGCAACGATTATGCTGCGAGGACCTCAAGGTCTGACTGCGCTCCAGGAAAAGCGGCACGAGATTCGCGCTCTGGAGGAACAGAACGCGGACGTGAAGCGAGACATCGAAGCCAAGAAGCAGCGTATTCAGCGCTTAAAGAACGACCCCAGTCTGCAAGAGGTCGTGGTCCACGATCTTCTCGGCAAAGTGCATCCCGGCGACACCGACTTCAAAGAGTCCGGACAGCGTATCGGCCCGGCAGCAGCGAAGCCGTACAAACAGCAACCCAAGTAGCGAGTCACCTGGAACTGTGCGGCCGAACCCCGTGTGAGAATTGGGGCAGATGACCGTTTACGAAGAGCGGAAAGACGACCTGGAACGCTATGAATTCATGATGGGCCGGGAACGTGGCCGGCTGGCGGTCACGTTGGATTGCATCACGGACGCGCTCGTCTTAGTCGGGCAGCACGGCGTTTATTGTCAAAGCGTTCGGCAGCTTGGAAAACCGGCGATGGACATTCAGTTGATTACCAAGAGCCTGACCGATGCCAAAGAGCTGATTACCAGCGTGCTGGAGACGAAGACATCGGGCGCTTTAGGGGCTGAGGCGCAGAAGCCGTGAGGCGACACCGGGGTTGAGCTGCTTCTGGTCGGTGGCGGGTTCTTCAATCGATCTGCGGTAGGTTCCGGTCGAATTACGCGTGAGAAGTTCGCAGCAGAAGATTATCACTTTACTGCGACTGCGCAAGCGCCGCGGTTGACAATCCGCGTGGGGACGGTCTACGCTACCAGAGCCACGCGCAATTCCGGGAGGGAATTCACCGTGAAAGTTCAACCGCTTGCAAGACTTTTCATTTCAGCCTGTGCACTATTCATAAC
>JAVKSW010000575.1:0-2265 GCA_039583505.1 Bryobacteraceae bacterium
AGCAGCGTCGGCGAGATGGGGCCGGCAATGTTGAGGTCCTCCTTCAGCGGCTCAGTTTGGTAGGTGAGGACGTCGCTTCGGCTTTGGGCGAAACGCTGATCTGCGTCCATGTATTTCCGCGCCATTTCAAGCGTGGGTTTATTGAAGAACGGCACTGGTTGGTTGGGGTCGCTGAGGTACTCGTCGAAGGCAGAAGCGTCGAGTGGCGCCTGGCTGGTCAGTTTGCCGTTCGCGTGGAAATAAAGCAGCCGCGGAGTTACATCTGCCGGAGGCCAGTGCTGTTTCTTTTGCCAGATATTTTTCCCGGTTTCGAAGACATAAGCGTTCGGAAGATCAGGATCCGGAGCGCTCTTTAAATAGCGGCGGAAGAAAGGAAGCTCGATTTCATCCTGAAAGAACTGTGCCGTGTTCGCACCGAATCCAATATCTCCGAGCTTGTCGCCGTTGCCGCGCCACCAGCCGCCATGCACCCAAGGACCCATCACCAACGTGTTCACAGTTTCAGGTGATTGCCGGCTGATGGCGTTGAAGGTCTTGAGCGTTCCAGCGAGATCCTCGGCGTCGTACCATCCGCCGACAACCAGCACGGCCGGTTTGATGTTCGCTAAATGAGGCAGGATGTTGCGCGATTGCCAGAACTTGTCGTAGGTAGTGTGCTTGATCACGTCTGTCCAGTAAGGATTCCTGTACTCGAAGTATCTTTCGGAGTTGATCACCGACCCCATTCGCAGGAAGAACTCATAGCCGTTCTTTGTGCCGTAATCGACTGGCTTGTGGGCATCGGGCAACTGCGGATTATGCTGCTTCTGAAAGTCCAGGTAAAAGCTGAAATTGGCGATTAGGAAAAGAGCGCCATTGTGATAAGCGTCGTCGCCCATGTACAGGTCCGATACGGGGGCTTGGGGGGAAGCGGCCAGGAGAGCGGGATGCGCGTCGATCAAGCCGGCGCTCGTGTAGAACCCGGGATACGAAATGCCCCACAATCCCACCTTGCCGCTGTTTTGCGGAGCGTTCTTGAGAAGCCAATCGATGGTGTCGTATGTATCGGTGCTCTCGTCGGTGTCGTTTACACCAAGCGCTGTGGTCTTCTCGGGCCGCATCTCCATCCACTTCCCTTCCGACATGCAGCGCCCGCGAACGTCCTGGTAAACAAAGATGAACTTGTCTTCGGCGAACCTCTGCGAAGGTCCAAGCTGCCGCGGGTACGCATCGGCCCCATAGGGCGGAACGCAATAGGGGGTGCGAGTCATGAGAATCGGATATTTTTCCGATGTATCTTTGGGCACATACACAGCGGTAAACAGGCGCACGCCGTCTCGCATAGGAATCCGGTATTCATACTTCGTGTAGTGCGATTTGACGTCGAAGGCATCGGCGCCGATCAGATTTGAGCCGCACAGCGCGACCGCAAGTAGTGGAGGGCTCAGGAGAAAGCGCATGAGGAAAGCATGTAGACGGTTGCCGCCAAAACGAGCGTTACGGAATAGCTATACTGGCAAATAAACGGCGAAGATGAACCAGACATGTTGGATGTGACCGAACAACTGGCGCGATTGAAGCAGCGCATTGAGGCTATTGACCGGAAATTCGCCGCCTCGCCGAGAAAGGCGGTGACCGCACCGAGAACCAGGGAGCTGACGGCACGTTGCTTCATCGAACAGTGGGCCGAGGGCCAGGTGGTGTCGAATGATTTCGGCGAACATTTTCAAACTGAGCGTCTATTCGCAGGACACAAACAGCATGGTTCGGCGGACATCGGGGCGCTGGCGGATTTGCCGCAGGACTTGCTGGATGCGCTTGGGGAGAATCAGATTCCAGAGGCGGCGCCGCAGCGCTGGGCCTTTCTCGATACCGAGACGACGGGGTTGTCGGGTGGATCGGGGACTTATGCTTTTCTGATCGGAGTAGGGCGCATTACCCGCGAGGGATTCAGAGTGCGGCAGTTCTTCATGCGCGAGTACGTGGAGGAGCGAAGTGTGCTCGCGGCTCTGAATGCACACCTGAGCGAGTTCGATGTTCTCATCACCTACAATGGCAAGTCTTACGATCAGCCTCTGCTGGAGACGCGGTATCGCATGACGCGACATACGCCGCCTTTCGGCAGGCTGGCTCATCTGGACCTTCTTCACGGTGCGCGCCGCTTGTGGAAATTGCGGATGGATGGTTGCCGGCTGATGCAACTGGAGCAACAAATTCTCGGGGTTTATCGCGAGGGTGATTTGCCGGGCGAGATGATTCCATACGTTTACTTTGAATATCTGCGTT
>JAVKSW010000576.1:0-2262 GCA_039583505.1 Bryobacteraceae bacterium
TCAAATCGGGTGCAGGCCTGTTATGGAAAGACCTGGGCACGCCGGCCTTGCCTGTGCGCCTGCATGGCCTGGGTGAGATCAAAGCACACCACGCGCGCTGGTTCCGCTCCGGCCGCATTTCCGTGTCCGTCGGCAACATTCTCCCGCTCGAATCCGGCAAATCGGCCGAAGAGCTGACCGAGGTTTTACGCCGGGGAGTGTTCGGCTAAGGCGCAGCTTTACGAAAGGGTCGTAGTAGCTCGCGTGCCATCCCCTGGAAAAAGGGCCCGCCGAACACGCCGATCGCCAGTATCCCGCCAAAGAACGCCATCGCCTCATAGCTTTCACGGCCTTGCCGTTGCCAATAGACATCGCTCAAGTTGAGCCACAGCGCGAATTCATCCAGCGTTAGCGCGGCAGCGACGCCGTACAGCATGGAAGTGAGGCGTCCCACCCACCGGTACGATGTTGCGGACCCGGTCCCGACTTCGATCAGCCATGTGTAGCCGACCAGCAGCAGCAGCAGAATCCCCCAGACCATGTGGTGGATGTGCCGGCCATGCATCGCCACGTTGTGAAACGGTCCGACGTCGTTGTGAATCGCGATGGTGATGCCGCGCACCACCGCCACCGCCGTGAAGAACCCCACGGAAGCCAGAAACAGACGCTCGCGCCGGCTTTCCGCCAGGTGCCGCGCGTAGATGGCTCGCAACCCGGTTCCATAAACCAGCAGCGCCAGAATCGCAAGAATCCCCGCGATGATCAGCGGCCCAATCCAGAAACTTTGGTGTGTCCAGGGCATCGGTTGTCATTGTAGGGCAGTGGGCTGAACCAGCCTTCGGGACCATCGGTGCAGATAATTTCGCGTCAACCCGCGCGCCCATTGCTCGCGCGGCGATATTCGCCGGGCGTGACGCCCACGATGCGCTTGAACGTTTTGTTGAAGGAGCCGTCCGAATCGTAACCAATCGCATTCGCTACTTCAGCCAGCTTCTTATCTCCGTCGCGCAGCAGGAGAGCGGCCTTGTACATTCGCCACTGCGTCAGATACTCGAGCGGTGTCTCACCCATCAGTTGTTTGAAGCGCAAGGCGAAGGCCGATCGGGACATGCCCCCAGCCGAAGCCAATTCCGCGACAGTCCACGGCTGTTCAATTTTTTCGTGCATCGATTGCAGCGCAGCACCAATTTGCCGGTCGGAGAGCGCGCGAAGCCAGCCTGTCTCGCGGCACGCGCTCGAGGAGATGTGTTCGCGGATTATCTGAAGCAAAAAGATATCGGCAAGCCGCTTCAGCACAAGGTATGAGCCAACAGAGGATTGGGAAGCTTCCGCCGCCAACAGTTGGAGAGTCTGGTGAAGCGGCAGGGTCTTGGCACGGTTGTTGCCGACGAGAATAAACGGCGGCAGTAAGTCCGTCAGCGGTTTGCTGTTGATCTTGTCGAAAGTAAATTTGCCGCCGATGACGGTGGTTGGGGCTCCTCCGCCACCGAAGGGAATGACATTGCCGCACTTTGTCCGTACCACGTCTTGCATGTTGCTAGCCGGCGTCCGGGGATGGTCTCCCAGCGTGTGCACGTGGCCTTGAGCAAATAAGCAAAAGCAGTCGCCACCCGCGATGGAGATTGGCTTTCCATGGCCTTCGATAGTGAGCCAACCGTTGCCGCGGGCAATCATGCCGAAACATGCGTACTCGCCCTTCTCGAATCGGAGTCCCCAGGGCGCGGTCAATTCGATGCGGCCATAGACGACGCTTTCGACTCGCATGGCTGTGAAGATGTCGGTGAGTGGGTCCACGTCTTTCCCAAACATTGGACGAGTAGACAGCAATTCTGGACGATTGTCCGGGTCCCGTCCGTGATTCCGGACATCTGCACGGTAGCAGATGGAGCGTTGAGTGGCAGGCGCAATACGACGGGGTCCCACAGTCCAGGGGATGTTTCCTGGGGCAGCTTCGATGCGGCGGGAGAACACAATGACTACTCATATACTTTCGAGGCCTGAGCGCAGACGGATCATCACGGCCTTTCTTGCGGCACTGCTCCTGGTTTTGGCCGGTTCGATGGCATCAAAAGCGGCGGAGTTGAATCCAGAAACTCTAAAGGCCTGGAACAAATACATCCAAGCAGAAAATTCAAGGTTGGCCGAATGTTCGCACACAAGCTCTTTCCTATGGAGCGACCAGTCGCCGGAACGGATTCGCCGCCTTAGAAACGGCGAAATTTTGGTTGTCCCAGTGGGCGAGAACCCGCGGAGCGTTCCCCACGGACTGATTCATCACTGGGT
>JAVKSW010000577.1:0-2255 GCA_039583505.1 Bryobacteraceae bacterium
CGGAATCCGCCTGGATCTAACCAGGCCACTCGGTTAAACTTTGGGCGTAAGCAATGCCCGAGCAGAATGCCGGAACCTCGGATCTCGACACATGCCAGGCCCACCGGCCGGCCGTCGATGCCGCGATGCCCGCGCTCTACCAGGAGCTTCGCCGCATCGCCAAAGAGTACCTGTCGCACGAACGGCCCGATCACACGCTCCAGCCCACGGCATTGGTTCACGAAGCTTACCTGAGGCTCATTCGGCAGCATAAGATTGATTGGTCGTGCCGCCCCCAGGTGCTCGGCGTCGCCGCGCGGATGATGCGGCGCATCCTGGTCAACTACGCCGCGTCGCGAAATGCGCAGAAAAGGAGCGCCGCTCTCCGCGTTACCATTGCCGAGGAGGATCTCCCGGACGTGCAGACTCTCGTCCTCGAAGACTTGGATTTAGCCTTGAATCGCCTGGAGGAAATCGACCGGCGTCAGGCTCAGATCGTAGAGCTGCGCTTCTTTAGCGGCTTAACAGTTGAAGAAACGGCGACCGTGGTCGCTGTTTCGCCGGAAACGGTCAAGCGCGAGTGGAGAACCGCGCGTTTGTGGCTCGCCCGTGAGCTGGACCGGCGAAAACGGGGAGCGCCACAATTGGCCTAACCTTGAAAACCGAAGTCCATATAAGTGCCGCCCGTTGGCAACAGGTCAAGTCGATTCTCGATCAGGCTCTCGAGGTGGATGCCGAGCAGCGCGAGCAGTTCGTCGCCAACCTATGCGCGGGGGATCCGGCGCTACATCGCGAAGTCAAGGATTTTCTGACCTTCAGCGAGCGTGCCGAAGATCTGCTGCCGGAGCATGGACTCGAAGCTCTGATGGCACCCGACATCGATACCGCCTATGTTTTGCCCGAACGTGCAGGTCCCTACCGCATCCTCCGCGAAATCGGACGCGGCGGAATGGGCGTGGTTTGCCTCGCAAAGCGGGATGACGGGCAGTACGAGCGGTTGGTGGCGCTCAAGCTGATCGGGAGTGGCGTTCACCCGGCGAAATTCGCGAAGCTGTTTTGGCGCGAGCGCCAGATCCTGGCTCAACTCGATCATCCCAACATCGCCAGGTTGCTCGACGGCGGCACAACGGAAACCGGCCAGCCCTACTATGCGATGGAATTTGTCGAAGGCGAGCCGCTCGACAAATACTGCGAATCGCACCCGCTCACTGTGCGCCAGAAACTGGAACTCTTTGTTTCCATCTGCTCCGCCGTCAGCTACGCGCATCGCAATCTCATCATCCACCGCGACCTGAAACCCAGCAATGTGCTGGTCACCAAGGAAGGCGTCCCCAAACTCCTCGATTTCGGAGTCGCCAGAATCATGGCCGAGGAAGGACAGCTTGAAACCACCACCGGCCTCCTGCTTACTCCCTTTTACGCGAGTCCCGAGCAGATCAGGGGGGAAGCTCTCACTGTCGCCACCGACATCTATTCTCTCGGCGTGCTGCTCTATGAGCTGCTCAGCGGATGCAATCCTTATGGCAAACGAGAAGGCACCGTGGCAACCTTTCGGGCCATTCTCGAAGAGAATCCCGGTCCGTTGCGGCGGCAGGCCTCCGGAGTTCCGGCGGATCTCGAAAACATCGTGATGATGTCGCTTCGCAAGGAACCCGAGCGAAGATATGCCACAGTGGACGCATTCAGCCAGGATATTCGAGATTTTCTCGACGGCTTTCCCGTGCATGCCGCGCGCGATACCTTCTCCTATCGCTTCAGGAAATTCACCAAGCGCAACCGCTGGTCGATGCTGGCGGCAACCGCGGCGCTGCTGGGCATCACGCTGTCCGGGATCATCGTCTGGCGCGAAAAACAGCAGGCCGAGATGCGTTTCCAGCAGGTAAGACAACTAGCGCACTCGGTCGTGTTCGAGCTCGATGACGCGCTCGAGGATCTGCCGGGCTCCATTCGCGTGCGTGAGCTGCTGATTGCCCGCGGTCTTGAATACCTCAACGCATTGGCAAAGAACCGCGGACACGATCCGGCTCTCACCTTTGAATTGGCCCAGGCGTACATGAAGATTGGCGCTGCGCAGGGCGATTTGGAGCAGGCGAATGTGGGCGATCGCGAAGGTGCGTTGATGAGCTATCACAAAGCGCGCGCGCTGCTCATTGACTTGCGCCGCCACGATCCCGCAAATCGGGATGTGGAACGCTCCCTCGCGCTGGTGGACAACCATATCGCCGTGCTTTCGCCCCGGGCGCACCCCGATCAGGTCCTGCAGATACGGCGGGAAG
>JAVKSW010000578.1:0-2243 GCA_039583505.1 Bryobacteraceae bacterium
ACGCCGACTTCTGCGCCAGGGCGCGGATCACGCTCTTGTCCAACCCACGAGAAGTGCGATAGTCGATGTCTTCCACGGAGGCGCCCTTCAGCTTGGCGGCATGCAAGCGCCGCGCCAGCGCCTGATTCTCGCGCCAGATCCACTGCTGATCCACCAGCAGGCCGAGCCGCTCCAGAAAACTCAGTTCCCCTGCAGCCGGATCTTGCTCCTGCGTCTTCAAGGCCTCCAGCATGCCCAGCAGCCGCATGGCCGTCAGTTTTTCCATCATTGGTTCTTCGAGCATGTTGGCCCTCACTCGAAGTATTCGGAACCGCGGATGTTGTCGTGCGGTGGGGTGAGAGTGGGCGGCGGTGAAGATGGCGCCATCTGGTCGAGCGAGTTTCGCAAGATCGATTCGACGCTCTTATAGCGGCAAGCGCCGGTGAGCAACGCACGCCTGGAAGCAGCTTCCACGCGTTGCGCGGAGTATTTTTCCGCCAGCCGGATAATGCCCAGACACCCGCGATAACCCATCTCCGGATGCGGCTTGTCGTTCATGATCCGCTCGAACAGTCGTGCCGTGTTGGGGCCGATGGCTTCAGCCCAATGCACCATACGCGAAGGCGTCCATTCCAGATGCGCACGATGACTCTTGGGGCGATGCTCGTCATTGGTGATGACTTGCCCGCGTCCCCGGCTGCGCAGATGCGAAGCGATGCGCGTGCCTTTGTGCAGGATCTCTACCGTGGTGGGCGTGGAACGGATCTCGACCAGCTCATGTACCAGGTTGTAGGGCACGCTGTAGAGGTTTGCATCGAACGCTACGTGATAGTCGATGTTGACGCGGGCGCGCGACCACTCGCTCAGATCGAATGACTCCATCGACAAAGGCTTTAATGCCGGTTTGTCGATCGCTTTCCAAACCGTCGCGCGCGTTCCGTCCTTCTTACGGAACGGCCGGTGATTCAGCTTCTCCAGCAGTTCGCGGATGGCAACATTCAGTTCTTCCAACGAGAAGAACTTGCGGTGGCGCAGCGCCGCCACGATCCAGCGCTGGGCAACTTGCACTGCATTTTCAACTTTGGCTTTATCGCGCGGCTTATACGGCCGCGCCGGTACGATGCCGAAACCGCAATGCAGCGCGAAGTTGTAATAGGTCGGATTCAGATCCGGATCGTAGCGATGCGCCTTGCTCACGCCGGTCTTGGCGTTATCGGGAACCACCAGCACCGGAATGCCGCCGAAGTGTTCAAAGGCATGCACGTGAGCTTGCAGCCAGGCTTCCATCTGCTGATCGCGCGCCGCCTCGGCCCAGGTATAGCTGCTCGCACCGAGCGTGGCCACGAACACAGGGGCTTGCCAGGCGATGCCTGTGTGCCGGTCATACACCGGAATCGTCGAGCCTGCCCAATCGACGAACATCTTCTCGCCCGCCTTGTGCTCCTGCCGCAACACCACGTCGAGCTTCGAGCGCCAACGCTGGTACAACTCGCAGAAGCGCGAATAACGATAGCCCTCCGGATTCGCCGACCGGTATTCTTCCCACAGCAGTTGCAAAGTGAGATGACGGTGTTGCCGCAGCTGCTCATGCATTGCGGCAAAGTCCGGGTGCGAGCGTTCCGCCCTCTGTACTTTGGCTGGCGATGCCGTTCGCGGAAACAGCGCCGCTTCGACACGCGCATCGTCCCAGCCTTCCGGCAACGGCCAAGTTACGCCTGCCGCTTCGGCTCTCTTCAAGTACTTGCACACCGTGCTTACCCCGATCGCGCAACTTCGTCCGATCTGCTGGTAGCCCAGATGTAGTTCGAATCGGAGGCGCATCACCTCCCGTAGTTTCCGCATGGACACTCTCCTGGCCGGCACCCTTTTCCTCCCCTTGGAGGGTTCATTGTGCCGGTGTTAATGTCCAGCGCCACTCTGCTTGTGGAAATCATTCCGGGCTCATCGTGAAAACCATTCCGGGCCATTGCGAAACCGTTCGCCTTCCCGCCGGAATCACTGTTCACCTTCAGCCCGGAATCCTGTTCGCCTTCACCCCGGAACGTTTTTCACGTTCACCCCGGAATCCCGTTCACCTTGCCCCGGAATCCGCATGTGAGATCAATTGTGCCTGCAAGTTGGCGGGCAGTATCAGGTAAAAGCTGGTGAAAGCTTGAGCCTGTCCACGGAAGTGCGGAGTCGTAATATCGGAGCATCAGTTCGGCTAAAAGAAACAGCGCAAAGAAGTGAATCACACCCGGAAAATCGAATTCAGGGTGATGCCG
>JAVKSW010000579.1:0-2230 GCA_039583505.1 Bryobacteraceae bacterium
CCTGTGACTCCCACGCCGTCCTGACCGATCGTAATTTCCACGCCCGGCGGCACTGGGATCGGCCGGCGTCCAATTCTTGACATCTTTGTCTCCTACCAGATCTCGGCGATGAGTTCGCCGCCGAGGTGACGTCGCCGCGCCTCACGGCCGGTCATGATGCCGCGATTGGTCGACACCACGACAGTCCCAATACCGTTAAGGATACGCGGAATGTCGTGCATCCCGGCGTAGACGCGCAATCCGGGCCGGCTAACGCGCCGCAAGCCGTTGACCACCGGACGCCGTTCGGTGTCGTATTTGAGCCGGAGACGGAGCGTCTTGCGCTTGCCCTCATCCTCAATATCGAAGGCGGCGATGTAGCCCTCCTGCAGCATGATCTTGGTGAGTGCAAGCTTAATCTTGGAAAAGGGGACATCCACCGTGGAATGCCGCGCCTGCGTGGCATTCCGGACGCGGGTAAGCATGTCCGCAATGGGGTCAGTGTTGTTCACCTGATTCGCCTCCTGCTCACCAGCTCGCCTTCATGACGCCCGGCAGTTCACCTTTGAGGGCCAGTTCCCGGAAGCAGATCCGACAGAGACCGAACTTCCGAATATAGGCCCGTGGCCGGCCGCAGCGATGGCAGCGATTGTGGTGCTGCGTACTGTGATGCGGCGGGCGGCGCGATTTCGCGATCATAGATTTCTTCGCCAAACTGTCTCTCCCTACTTCCTGAACGGCATCCCGAGAAGCTCGAGCAGGAGTCTTCCCTCTCGATCAGTCTCGGCGTTGGTCACAATGGTTACTTGCAGACCGCGCACGCGGTCGATTTTGTCGTAGTCAATCTCTGGAAACACGAGCTGCTCGCGCAATCCGACGCTGTAATCGCCGCGCCCGTCGAACCCTCGATCAGAAAGCCCGGAGAAGTCGCGAATGCGAGGCAATGCGACGCTGATAAAGCGATCAAGGAACTCCCACATGCGATCTCCGCGTAGCGTGACCATGGCGCCAATCGTCATGCCTTCGCGGATCTTGAACTGGGCTATCGACTTCTTTGCCTTGGTCAGCACCGGCTTCTGTCCGGAGATGATGGCAAGATCGCCGACTGCTGCATCGGCGGCACGGGCGTTAGTCAACGCTTCACCAAGACCGATGTTCAGGACGATCTTTTTCACCGTGGGGACGGCCATGACACTGGTATAGCCCATCTCGCGCATCATCTCTGGCGCGATCTCATCGTGCATTTTCTGCTTCAGTCGAGGAACCGCCATTACCGCTCCTTGTCGATGATCTCGCCACACTTCTTGCAGACGCGGGCGTGTGATCCGTCAGGGAGGATGGTTCGAGCTTCACGGCTCGGTTGACCGCAACTCGTGCAGATCAACATGACGTTAGAGCGATCGAGCGGCGCCGGCTTGTCAATAATTCCGGCCTGCAAGCTGTTCGGCTGCCTTCGTAGATGCCGTTTGACCATGTTTACGCCGTCAACGACAACTCGATTCTTTTCCGGCAGCACCTGGATAATCTCTCCCCGCTTGCCGCGATCCTTCCCGGCGATGACGACAACCTGATCTCCGTGCCGAACGCTCATCTTCGGCCGCATGTTCCGCTTGGCCGCCTGCTTCCGCTTAGTCATCACAACACCTCCGGGGCAAGGGACACGATCTTCATGTAATTCCGCTCGCGCAACTCACGGGCTACCGGCCCGAAAATCCGAGTTCCCCGCGGATTATTCTGATTTGCCATCAGAATCACGGCGGCATTGTCGTCGAAGCGGATTGTGGATCCATCCGGACGGCCATACTCCTTTGCCGTACGCACCACGACTGCCCGCACGACTTCGCCCTTCTTGACCGCGCCTCCCGGATTGGCTTGCTTCACCGTTGCGACGACGACATCGCCAACACCGCCATATTTGGCATTTGAGCCCTTAAGGACGCGGATGACGAGTATCTCCTTGGCTCCAGTGTTATCGGCGACTCGCAGTCGGGACTCGTTCTGTATCATTGCGCCGTTTCCTCCGGCATCCCATGGGCGGAAGTCCGAAGAATTTCATCCAGGCGCCACGTCTTGTTCTTACTAATCGGCCTCGTCTCGGCGATCCTTACGGTATCGCCCGTTCGCGCCTCATTCTTCTCGTCGTGTGCTTGAAATCGCTTCGTCCGCCGCAGTCGCTTGCGGTAGAGTGGATGCTCGACGAGACTCTCGACGGCAACGACTATGGTTTTTTCCATTTTGTCGCTGACTACCC
>JAVKSW010000580.1:0-2229 GCA_039583505.1 Bryobacteraceae bacterium
CCCAAAAATAGCCCAACGAGATCCGCCAACCTGAAAGGTCACTCCGGAGTCTGCTTTTTTCAGTAGCCTGCTAAGTCGACCAGCGAAGGCTGAATGATTCCGTGCGGTTTGCCGCGTTCCGGTGGACCGGCGGCGAGTGAGAGCGGCGCCGCAATCGGTCCGATGCGAGTCCAGGTGCGGCCATTGTCGGTACTGCGCTCGATCCAGCAGGCCCACGTTCCGTAGCTCTCGACCGAACTGCCGCTGACGATGGTTCCGTCGCTGAGCACCAGCGGTTTGGCGCGGATCGGACCGTAGAGACCAGCCGGCAGATGCTCCACGCTGCTCCAGGTGGCCCCTTCGTCGCGGCTATATTCTCGCGCCGCCGACCATGCCTCGGGCGACTTACCGAATTTGTAATAGAACCAGAGGACGCCGTCTCCAGAGTGAAACAGGACCGGATTGTAGGTAGCGACCTGCGGCTCCCGTGCCAGTTCTCGAGGCGTCGACCAGCCGCTGGAGGTGTGCCGCGACATCCAGATGGCTACGTCCGGCGCACCTTCTTTCGTGCCACCGAACCAAGCGGCGAGCAAATCGCCAGTAGAGAGCTCGACCACGGTAGAAGCGTGGCAGGAGGGCGTCGGCATCTTCTCGGAGATGAACTCCACTGATTGAGCAGAAGCTAGCGTGGAGACGCTGTAGAGGAACGCAAGCGTTCTCATCAATGCAATGTAGATCTGTTGGCGAGACGGGATAATCAACGATCTCAATGCTATCATTGATTGCGTGGCAAGCATCACCATTCGACAGCTCGACGAATCCATAAAAGCCCGGCTCCGCATCCGGGCGGCCCACCGCGGCCATTCGATGGAAGAGGAAGCGCGTGAAATCCTTAAATCCGCGCTCACCACCGCAAAGCGGAGCCAACCGCACCTGGTCGAGTCGATTCGCCGCCGTATAAAAGCCGTAGGAGGCGTGGAACTGGCTATTCCGAAGCGCGGACCTATTCGTAATCCTCCGACCTTTTGATAAGTGATTATTCTGGACACCAATGTTCTGTCCGAACTTCTAAGGCCCGCGCCATCGCCTGAAGTAATTGCCTGGCTAACGAGGCAACCGTCTCCGCGGCTGTTCACGACGGCGGTGACGCAGGCCGAGATCCTGTATGGAGTGGAATTGCTGCCGAAGAGCAAGCGAAAGTCGCAGTTCGAAGCGATCGCCGTCGCAATATTTGAACAGGACTTCCCCGCTAGGGTGTTGCCGTTCGATATGGAAGCGGCTCGCGTATTTCCGAAGATTGCCGTCTCCCGGCGGGCCGCTGGCCGTCCGATTTCGCAACTTGATGCGCAGATTGCCGCAATCGCGCTATCCCGGCGCGCAGCCATCGCGACACGCAACACGGCGGATTTCGAAGGCTGCGGAGTTCAAATATTCAATCCCTGGCTCGATGCTCGTTGAGTTGCAATTGATTGTGCATAGCCATTTTGGAAGAAGTTCCTCCGCTGGCCTGTTTTCGTGGTTAGCGCTCTGCTGTTTTCGATATACTCACCTACACATACGGCTACGCTGAACCAGGTGGCGAAAGCATCAGCCGCTGGCGTCTGCAATGAGATTTAGTGTCTGTGTTTTCCTCCTGCTTTCCTTCGCCTGCGTTCCTGGCTTCAGTGCAACGTCGCCGGGAATAGATTTTGACCGCCAAGTCAGGCCGATTCTTTCCGATAACTGCTTCGCGTGCCATGGTCCGGACGAGAAGCATCGGATGGTGGGTCTCCATTTCGACACCAAAGAAGGCGCTTTCGGCAAAGCCGGCGTCATTGTGCCCGGCGATTCCGCGCACAGTAAGATGTATCTGAAAATCAGCAACCCGAATGAGGCCATGCGAATGCCTCCCACCTATTCGGGCCGCAAGCTTACCGCGACGCAAATCGAAACCATCAAGACCTGGATCGATCAAGGGGCCAAGTGGGAATCGCATTGGGCCTACATTCCGCCTAAACGTCCGGACCTGCCCGCCGTAAAAGACGAGCATTGGGTGCGCACGCCGATCGACCGATTCGTTCTGGCCAAGCTGGAGCAGCAGGGATTGCATCCCTCGCCCGAGGCGGACAAGGCAATTCTTCTTCGGCGCGTAACGTTCGATTTGACAGGGTTACCGCCCACTCCTGCGGAGCTGAGAGCCTTCCTTGCGGATGAATCGCCGAACGCTTATGAAAAGGTAGTGGACCGTCTGCTTGCTTCGCCGCACTATGG
>JAVKSW010000581.1:0-2222 GCA_039583505.1 Bryobacteraceae bacterium
GCACTGGAATACCTAGAAATTTGATTCGTTTGATCATACGGTCCAGCATGTCAACCCGGCGTCGCGAAAATCAAGACGGCTCCGACATAATGGGCGCAGTCAATGCTATAGCAATAGCTGCCCTAGTTATGAAGATCGATCCATACATCGTGGATACTTTGATGCGCGATTTGGTAGCTCATAGCCGATCAAGCGCGGCCTTTCTCGTATACCTGCAGCTTTATCGTCAGACACACGGAGCTGGTCGCGAGTCGATCGCGATCAGTCATAGGGTGCTCGCCGAACTCATCGGGATTTCCAAGCGGTCTGTGCAGATAGCGCTGGCGCATTTGGCCACCAGGCGCCTGATCCGCGGCCGGAAGCGGCGACCGACTGCCGTGCCGGTCTACTCGGTTCTGACACCCTGGATACGGAAGCCTGCCTAAACCCAACCGCGACCAGTGACGAGATCATCGCCTACCCGCGGACGTTGATCTCCAGAGACCGGCTGCCCAGCGAACTGTGGTACGCGGAAACCCGCATGCGCCCGCGGCTCCCTGGTTCCGCCTTGATCCACACCGCGCCCACGCCTCCACTCTCGGCCAGCTCGAACGGATTGTCACCGACAATAAGGCCGGGTCCCTCGATGGAAAGCTTTACAGACCCTCCGGCAAACAACCGCGGTTCACCGAATTTATCGATTACGCGAAACACCAGCCGTGTAGCGTCAGAGCCGTCATTCAGGATCTCCGAATCGTCTGCCTCGAACAGAAGCCGATCGCCGGCCGCGTCGGCCGAGAACAACCGTGACAGGATCAGCATGCGGCCGGAGTATCCATTAATGCGAAGCTCGGGTTTGCCGGAGCCATCCACTACCAGGTCCACAAAGAACGGCGGGTACTTCAGGTGCGGAAAGCCGGCTCGGTCGGGATATACAACGGAGTGCAACTCGCCGTTTATCAGCAATTCCAGCCGTTCGAGGTTGGAAAATATGCTTGCGCCTTTGCCTGGACCCGACGGTGTGCTCGGACCAAAATCCCAGTAGAAGTTAGGTTCAATGACAGGTCGCTGTTTTGGATCCACCTGCGCGCGATAGAACGAAGCCCCTAGCTTGGCAACGCGGAAAACGTCCGCGACGCCTGGATACTTCACACCGGCATAAGCTCCCAAAAGGCTGCCATACTCAAACGCACACCACGCAATGACTCCCGCGTAGCGGATGTCGGAAGCGCCCCGATCGTGAACCTGTGCATGATAAAGAGCTTGCTTCTGCTGCAGCGTCACGTCTCCTGCTCGCCGGTATTTATTGTTGAAGCCGTGGCCCCCGTAACTGAATTGCCCCACCGCTTCCGAGAAAAAGAAGGGAACTCCGGGCAGCGGAGGAACCAGGCCTACCGTTCCGTCAGGCGCCGAATGATAATCGTCGTAAGCAAATACTTCCTGAAGCCAGCCATCCGTGGAATGGTGAACCATGCTGCCCGAAGTGGGCCGGGAGTCATCCAGCATCTTTGCCGCTTGCTTCGTACGCTGGTAAAGTGCGGGGTCGTTCCGAGACTCATTGATGCGAACACCCCAAATCACAATGGCAGGATGGTTACGATCCCTCTGCACCATCTCCTTGACATCGCGCACGGCGAGATCCTGCCAACTGGCATCGCCAAGGTACTGCCAGCCGGGTATTTCTTCCCAGACCAGCAAACCCAGCTCATCGCACGCATCGAGAAAAGCTTCCGATTGCGGATAATGCGAACACCGAACCGCATTGCAGTTGAAATCGTTCCGTAGAATTTCGGCGTCCTTGCGCAAAACTCGATGAGGCATCGCCCGTCCCGTATAGGGATACAATTCATGCCGATTCAGCCCGAAGAGCTGTAGCCGCCGGCCATTCAAAAAGAAACCGTTGAGTTCGAATCGCGCCTCGCGAAAGCCAGTCCGCGTGCGGTATTCGTGCACCGGATGCTCATCGACGAAGAGAGTAACCACCACGTCGTACAGTCGCGGGGCCGCGATGTCCCAAAGCGCCACGCCTTCCAGCCCGGTTAGCGAAAGTCTCGCCTGCGACTCGCCCGCATTCTGCGGTCGCAAAATGGCGGTGGAACTGGCGATCGCCCGCGCACCGTCCTTGAGCGCCGCCTGCACGCGGATGCGACCTTTCGGGACAATCCCGCAATTGATCGAGCAGACGATCTCCAATCGACGGTCCAATTCGAGTACATTCACCGGCTTTGCGAACACGTCGGAGA
>JAVKSW010000582.1:0-2220 GCA_039583505.1 Bryobacteraceae bacterium
GACCTGGCCCGCGTGCGTTTGGGGGAAGCGGATTTCCTGGACAACAACACGCAGGCCGCTTTCGAATACCTCAGCGCGCTGAAAGTTGAGGACGCCGAAGCGGATGCGGAGCGTTTGAGCTACCTGATTCGATGCGCTCGCAAGGCTGACCGGCATGCGGACATAAAACCGTTTCTCCAACAGCTGGAGCAGCAGCACCCGACGTCGCCGTGGCGGCTGGATGCGCTCATCTTTGTTGCCGACCAGGCGCGTGTCGATAACGATGCGGGCACCTATTTACCGCTTTATCGCGCGTGCTCGGAAACGTTTCCGAAAGAAAGACGATCCGCGTGGTGCCACTGGCGCGTGGCGTTTGAAAGCTACCGCAAAGACAGCAGCGACGCTTACGATCTGCTGCGAGCGCATGTGCAGCAGTATCCGGATTCTCCCGACGTCAACAACGCGCTGTATTTTCTGGGGCGGCTGGAGGAGCGTAAAAACGATCTCGCATCCGCGCGCGCTTGCTATGACGAGCTTGCCACTCGATTCCCAAACACGTATTACGCCGTGGTCGGGCGCGAACGCCTGAAAGACCCCGGGATCCAGGCAGCCACGCCGAGCCCGGTCCTGCGTGAATTTCTGCATTCCGTGGCATGGCCGGCGCGAGAGGAATTTCCGAGTTTCACGCCAGGAGAAACCGCGCAAAGCCGCATCAGGCGAGCGGATTTGCTGCAACTCACGGGCCTCATCGATTTCGCGGAAGGAGAGCTGAAATTCGGCGCACGGCACG
Organism: Bryobacteraceae bacterium; assembly: GCA_039583505.1. Taxonomy (GTDB): domain Bacteria; phylum Acidobacteriota; class Terriglobia; order Bryobacterales; family Bryobacteraceae; genus Bog-105. The sequence goes on from JAVKSW010000582.1 coordinate 770, forward strand.
ATGAAGAGCAGGAGAACGTCTACGCCTACGAGCTGGCGAAACGGGCGGTGGCGCGCGACTCGCCGGACCAGGCGCTTCACTATATCAAGACGTACGCCCCCGGGTATTTGTATATGCCACTGGATGAGGCGCCGGTCTCGTTTTGGCAACTCGCCTTTCCCATTCCGTATCGCGGATCCATCGTTCAACACAGCCATGAGGAAAGTCTCGATCCCTTTCTGGTGGCGGCGCTGATCCGCCAGGAATCGGAATTCAACGCCAGAGTGATTTCGCATGCCAACGCTTACGGGCTGATGCAGTTATTGCCCGCGACGGGGCGACAGCTTGCACGCCATTTCGGAATCCGGCGCCTGGCTTCAGGTCAACTCCTGCTGGCCGATCGCAACATTCAACTTGGAACCTATTTCTTTCACAATCTGCTGAACTCGTATGGAGGACAGACCGAGATTGCGTTAGCTTCCTACAACGCGGGCCCGGGCCGCGCGAATTTGTGGCGCACATGGGGACCTTTTCGAGAGCCTGCGGAGTTCATCGAGACGGTTCCGTTTCATGAGACCCGAGGATATATCCAGATCGTCCTGCGAAACGCGGATGTCTATCGGCGACTGTATGGCGGAGTTGTTCCGGACGTGCCCGCCTATCATCCGAAACCGCCTCCGAAGTCGAGATCGAGAAGACGCGCGAGACGGCGCTAGCGAGGGACTGCGAGATGCAGGGTTGATCCGACGCTAAAATCGCTACATGGTCAGTCGGCCGGCACGGCGGTTACAAAGCGATCGTGTCGCGGAATTCAAGGAATCTGTAATTCGGGAGATGACACGCCTCGCGTTGCAGCATGGCGCGGTGAATCTTGCACAGGGATTTCCGGATTTCGCCGCGCCTGCCGAACTGAAGGCTGCGGCTCAGCGCGCCATTGCAGAGGACTTCAATCAATACTCCATTACCTGGGGCGCGAAGCCTTTCCGCGACGCCATCTGCGACTACTATCGGCATCTATATGGGATCGATCTCGATCCCGAGCGCGAAGTGACGGTGTGTTGCGGATCCACTGAGGGGATGATTGCAACGCTGCTCGCTTTGCTCAACCCTGGGGACGAGGTGGTTGTATTCGAGCCGTTTTATGAAAATTACTGGCCGGATTCGCAATTGAGCGGCGCCGTATGCCGGTACGTGCGGCTACGGCCGCCTGACTGGACATTCGACGATGGCGAGCTTCGGGCGGCGTTTAGCGAACGAACCCGAGCAGTTATTTTGAATACGCCCAATAATCCCACCGGGCGAGTGTTTTCCCTACGCGAACTCAAAGTGCTGGCCGAGCTGTGCGAGGAGTTCGACTGCTTGCTCATTACCGATGAGATTTATGAGCACATCGTATTCGATGGAGAACGGCACGTGCCGGCGATCACAATGGAAGGCATGCGCGGCCGTTGCGTGCTGGTGAACAGCCTTAG
>JAVKSW010000583.1:0-2219 GCA_039583505.1 Bryobacteraceae bacterium
CCGCCATAGGTTCCACCCGATGAGCCCCACCATCGGCAGAAGCAGTCCGGCACAAAGCACCAGCGCCCAGTTCCACCCATCGCCGTCACCTGGCCACACCCGATTTTGGAAGCCTAGCAGTGCCACCCCCCGCACCACCAGCACAACGGAAGCGAACAGCGCGACCAGAATCGCCACGTTCAGGAGCGTGTTGCGAGCCCAGATCGCACCCACCACCCAGGTGTCCGCGCTGAAGAAACTCACCCGCGGAGTCAGGTAGTTGCTGTACGTCCGCAAAAACGTGATCTCCGGCGCTTCGGGCGTGTTTCCTGTTGCCAGGCTCGAAGCGACGCACGCGAACGCTGCCGCCGGATCGGGCTTCTCGCAGGCATCCGGCTGCGCCGGTCCATTGGCATACCGCGCCTGTTCCCGCCGGATCCAGGAATAGAGCCATGACCCGATATACCCGCCGCCCGAAACCGTCGAGATGTAATCGAGTTGCTTTAAGATGTTCCGTTCTGCGAGCCGCTGAAGAATGCCCAGGCTGAATGTCGCACTGCGAATCCCGCCACCCGAGATCGCCAGGCCAAGTGTGTCGTTGTTCAGGGGGTCGACCCCGAATTTTTCGCGCCGGGCGGAAATCTCAACCGCCTCCGCCCTCTCCACCTCCGCGAAGGGTACCGCAGCCTGATCCTTCTCCATGCAATCCTCCAACAATGTAGTGAAAGCATATTAGAAGGCGCTCATCAACGCAAGCAAATAATGTCGCTTGCGCTTGAAGGGCAGGACTACGCACTAAAATCGAGCGCAATCACTTCATGCACTCCGATCGAACCTACCTCCAGTTCGATCGCCTCGCCCTCCCGGCGATACGGCACTTGCTGACCGGCGACAAGCAAACGCGCTCCCGCGAGCTTTCGTCCCGCGGGAATGCGGATGCGAACCCGCTGCCCGGGTATCGGGACAATCTGTCGCACAGGGCCCTTCATCATCATTGGGTTCGTCAGATTCACCAGGTGTACTGTCATGGAATCTCGCTGCGTCCACACCGAAATGTCCAGCACTCCGGGACCCTCTACAGACACCGGCGGCGGCTCATTGGTTGCCCAAAGGACCGCGTTCCGAATCAATACCAGGTGATCGGCGTTCAGCACATCCCAAAATGTCCGGTCGAGATCGAACGGAAAGTACACCACTCGCCCATGTCCTATTTCGCGGGCCAACACTCCGGGCTCCTTCACGTTCGTTGGGCGTGGAAAAACCTCTTCCATTGGAAGATCCGGATAGGAAGGCACGACGGTTAACGGCGAGTAGCTCGAACTGTCAAGTCGCCTGACCCCGATTCGATTGACTCCGTTGATAACCCGTGTGGCGTTTTCAAGCCCGGACACCAGTGGATGATACCGCCCTGTTGCCGGATCTTTCTCAATCGTCAGGTACGAGTTCAGCATCCGCCCTTCCTCACGGCCGTCGAAAGAAGCTCCGAATAGAGCTGCCAGGCCCAGGTCTTCGCGTCTCGCTCCCCACTCGTCGTAAAGCGATGTCTGGTAGGTCGCGACCACGCTTCCGCCGCGCTTCACGAAATCCGTAATTTGGCCGCACTGATCAGTCGAAAGCGCCGCGATATTCGGCAGGATGAGAGTCCGGAATCCCGCGAGATGTCCCGCGTCAAGCAGCCGGTCGTGAACCATCTCGAACGGAATCCTCGACTCGACAAGCGCCTGATAGAACCCGAGCGCCGGGGCTTCCACCTCAGCCTGCGCCTTTTCACCCCCGTAAAACGTGGCCGTCTGTTGGGAATAAACCATCGCCACGCGCGCAAGCGGTTCTATATTCCTGAGGTACTGCTCGTTCTTGTAATGCCACTTGTAGAGTTCTTCGACAACCGGCAGCCAGCGCCGATCAATCGGCTTCCCATTGAATTTGGCGAACCAGGGACGGAGGTCGTGCGCAATGCCATCTGCAACCCAGAGCCGGATCTCATTGGGGTTCTGGACAGAATCCTTCCATCGATATTCCTCTTCGAGTCCAACACTGAAAATCCCGGCAATCGCTTTGTGTCCAAGCGTCGCGCGGTATTCTTTTCCATTTTTCCCGTTCATCCAGGGCGGCATTACGCCACGGCGCCCTTGTCGGTCCGCAAAGAGCGTGGGAGCGAGTCCACCGATTGTTTTCATGTCCAGCTCGCTCAGGGCGCCGCCCCCCGCGTTCGCAATGTACGCGGAATCCGGATTGATGGC
>JAVKSW010000584.1:0-2207 GCA_039583505.1 Bryobacteraceae bacterium
CGGCTATCCCGGAGCCGTTCGTCCAGTTGGGATCTCTCGAGTTTGCCAAGCTGTTGATGAGCGAAGCCCGGGTTGCGGTCTCGCCCGGTATCGGCTTCGGTCCCATGGGCGAAGGATTTGTTCGTTTCAGCCTGATTGAGGACGACGAAAAGGTTCGGCAAGCGACCACGAATATCGGCCGGTTCCTCGAAAAACACGAGATCCACGCGCGTTCTTCGCCGGTTCCCGTGAACGTATAATTCAGAAGCATGGCGGCGCTACCCGATGCCCCGTTGCCGCAACTCGTAGAGCTGCCGCAGGTGAGTGTCAAAGAGTTCGACATTCTGCTGAACGAAGAGATCGAAATCTGGCAGCGTCGCTTCGCGTGGGACTTCCGCCCTTCTGCGGATCTGCTTCGCCGTTTCCTGCAAATTCAATCGCTTTATGGCTATGCGCTTCGCCTGCGCAGAGAAATCGTCGGCTACGCCTATTACGTGTGTGAAGGGCACAAGGGACTCATTGGCGACTTTTACGTCCGCGCCGATCATGCCACGCCTGCCAACGAAATGATGCTGCTGGGCGCTATCGTCAAGCAACTGATGCTCGCCCCGGGGATTCGCCGCGTCGAATCGCAGTTGATGCTTCTTCGCAGTGCGCTCGCCCAGCCGCCATTCGCCCGTTATCTGACCCGTCATGATCGCTACTTCATGGACGTGGATCGCGACACCGCCAGGAGACTCGCTCCGGCCCGTTCGGGTGTTCACGCCACCATCGTGCCCTGGGCCGACCGCTTTAACGAAGAGGTGGCGCACCTGGTCGCGGCCTCCTATAAAGGCCACGTCGATAGCGAAATCAACGATCAATATCGAACCATCCCCGGCGCCCGCCACTTCCTCGGCAACATCATCAATTTCCCGGGCTGCGGCCATTTCTCACCCCCGGCCTCGATCGTCGCTTTGGATGACAGAACCGGGCGCGTGTGCGGCGTCTGTCTCGCGAGCCTGGTTTCCGCGACCTCGGGACACGTGACCCAGTTGTGCATACTGCCGGCCATCCGCGGAGCGCGGCTAGGCTATGAGCTTCTTCGCCAATCTCTGTTACGCCTCGCGGAGCTAGGCTGTACCTCGATGAGCCTTACCGTAACCTGTTCCAACGTGGACGCCATTCGCCTCTACGAATCCGTCGGCTTCCATTCCTACTGGACCTTTCCCGCCATGGTGTGGGACGGCTTCTAAGTCCCGGTTTGAGACTCCTGACTTCGAGATCGGCTGGCGAGCATCAGCAGATGCTCGGCAATCGTCGGCTTCCTGTACACGCTCGCGGCCACAACCGCCTGCACTAGCTGCATTTCGGAGTCTTCCGTTTCGCGAAAGAACACGGCATCCACCCAGATCAGTCGATCCTGCGCCGTGCGGCCCGACAGGGTCAGGTAGTAGCGGCCGGGTATCAGCAGCGTGAGGCCCTCCATCGCTTCTTTCGGCGCGCTCGCGTAGCCTCTCTGCAAACGGAGCCGTGACCAAAGGGAGCGGTTGCCTCTCGTTAACGTCCCTCGACTCACTGAAATCGGATGGAACTGTCTGTCACCGCAATTTCGACGCGGCGATTCTTAGCGCGAGCTTCGCTGCCGCTTCCTTCAATCAGCGGGCTGGTCTTGCCATAGCCCTTCACGTTGACAATCGCAGGGTCAATGCCTGCCTGTACGAGGTAATCCTTGACCGCCCGCGCGCGCCGCACCGAGAGCTGTTGATTATAGTCGGCCGTACCCACGTCATCGGTATAGCCGTACACCGAGAGCCCATAGCCTTTCGAGGCCAGGAAAATGCCGGCAATGCGGCTCAACAGTTCACGATTGGTTTCGTTCAGATCCGCCTTATCGAAGGCGAAACGAAATATCGAGTTCGGCAGCAAGATCACCATGCCATTCGGGGTCCGGCGTGTTTCCGCAACCCGGTTCAGCGCTTGTTGCATGCGATCGAGTTCTGCCTCCCGTTCGCGCTGCATTTCGCTCATCTTGCTTTGAGCTTGCTGGGCCTGCTCGTTGGCGTGCTGGGCCGCGGCTTCCGCTTGCTGCCGGCCGGATTGCGCCTGTTGCGCCGCCGCTTCCGCCTGTTGCCGCCCCGACTCGGCCTGCTGGCGCTCCTCGGCAGCCACGGTTGCACGCGCCGCCGCTTGTTCCGCGCTCCTGCTGGACGCCTCTACCGCAGCCGATTCCTGTTGCGTCGTCTTTG
>JAVKSW010000585.1:0-2197 GCA_039583505.1 Bryobacteraceae bacterium
AACCCGATAACAGCAATCAGCAGCGTGGCTCGCCTATCGAATGCCCACCGCGCAACCAGCCAGTGAAGGAATCGCGCGGAATCGTACTCTTCCTGTTGGTAGATGTGCAGATAAGTTCGCAACCTGCGACTGGCAAACACCAGGAAGGCAAGCGCTATAACGAAACTCATCGTTCAATCAACTCCAGGAATTTGCGAATGCGGAGAGTAACTTGATGCCGTCCTTCGGAGAGTACCGACAGATGGTTGAAGCCATTGAGCACAACGAACTCTGACTTCGGAATAAGAGCGTGGAAGCGTTCGCCCATTTCAGGCGGCGTTTCGGTATCCGCGCTTCCGTAGATCAGCAGAGTCGGGCACGCAACCCGTTTCGCTTGATCGGAGAGGTCCTCGCCTACAACGCGGGTGAAAACGGGACGCAACACTCCGGCGGAACGATAATCGCTACTTCCAAATCGCCGACGTAAGCCGTCCAGCCGCGGACCTTCTTGCACAAATCGCCGGGCCGTCTTGAATGCCGTCCTTCTGAAGTGAAAGCGCAGCCTCTCGGAAAAGCTTCGACGACGACGCAGCCCGGCAGCTGCAATCAGGACCATCCCGAAGACAAGCTGGGGATGACGCGACGCTAATTGGATACCGACGCGCCCACCGAAGCTGTGGCCGATCCAAACGAGCCGGGTTGCTGGTAATGTTGCAATCCATTCCGCCATCAGACTTGCGTATTCAGTTGTTCCCCAAATGTCGGGAGGGTTCCCGGAGCTGCCGAATCCGGGAAAATCGATCAGCGACGACGAAGCGAACGGTTTCAACGTCTCCGCTAAAGGCGCCAATGCGGCGGCCGCTTGCCCCCACCCGTGCCCCCAGACGAGGTGCAAACGATCCGGCTCAGCACTGCCGATTTCAGTGATCGCGAGTTTTGTCCCCGATCGGGCTGTGTATTCTACGTCCATTTCGTTCGCTTTGCTAGAGTGGACACTTCGGCAATCTATCTCAACCTACGCGGTACTGCCGGTGCGGCTGGTGAGTAAAATGTCGATTCAATTCGCCCACTATGAAAATACGAGTGGCTGTCTTTTTCGGCGGCCGTTCTCCGGAACACGATGTCAGCGTCGTCACCGGTCTTCAGGCGCTGGAAGCACTTGATCAAGACCGCTTCAGCTCTTTTCCAGTCTACGTCGCCACTGACGGAAAATGGTTCACTGGTGAGCCGCTGCGGAATCGCAGCACCTACATCCCGCGTGAATCTACCCTGAAATCACTCGATGGCGTCACGCTCGACCTCTGGCCGAATGTGGACGGTCACGGACGGCTGTTGTCCACGAAAGCGCCGGGCATTTTCGCAAAGCCAAAGCCGATCGAGTTTGATGTCGCTCTGCTAGCCTTTCATGGGCTGTTCGGCGAAGATGGGCGCATCCAAGGATTATTCGAGCTCGCGAATGTTCCTTATACGGGGATGCGGCCGCTCGCCTCGAGCGTGTTCATGGACAAGGCGGCTACCAAGCGCGTGCTCGCAGGCACGGAAATCGCTTTGCTGCCGCATTCGATTGTTGATCGACCCGTCAGTGGTTTATTGCCCAGCGCGCAGCAGGTCGAGAAAGCTATGAGCGGTTTGGCGTTCCCGGTCATCGTTAAGCCGCTGCATCTCGGATCGAGTATTGGTGTCGCCCGCGCGGGGAACCTCGATGAGGTGCGCGGCGCGCTTTCCGTAATTTTTCGGCTGGATACCCATGCCATTGTTGAACCGTTCGTTGACAATCTGGTCGAATACAACATTGCGGTGCGGAACGGCGCCGATGCCCTGATGCTGACTTCTGCGATTGAGCGTCCGAAGACCCAGAAGGAGCTGTTGGATTTCAAGGCGAAGTATCTTTCGGGTTCTTCCAGTAAGTCAGGCAGCAAGCAGCCCGGCGCGATCAGTCAGGGAATGCTCTCCCTCACACGCGAATTGAATCCTCACCTTGGGGAAGAGTTCGCCTCAACGATTCGCGAATGGGCGAAAACGTGTTTTTCCGTTATGTACGGCACGGGCGCGCCGCGCATCGATTTTCTGTGCAACGCCAACACCGGCGAGCTATGGCTGAACGAAGTAAATCCCTGTCCCGGGTCTTTCGGTTATTATCTGTGGGAAGCCGCGCAGCCGCCTCGCTTATTTTCCGAGCTGCTCTCAGCCTTGATCGACGAGGCCTTCGCCGCCCAGC
>JAVKSW010000586.1:0-2196 GCA_039583505.1 Bryobacteraceae bacterium
GCATTGCAAGAGTGCCTTGCTGCTCGGCGGCCAATTGGTACGTCGGCAAAAGTGCGCCCAGGATAGGCGCGATCAGGCCATAAACAAAGATGGCCAATACGGCGGCGGCGATGAGCACCGAAGAATCGTATCAAACGGCGATGCTCGCCGCATTTTTTCGGGATACAATTTCGGCGAGAATATCGGCTGCGCGCTCACAATCTTCGCGCGTAACGTCGGCGTGGGTGACCATGCGCATCTGAGTGGGACTAATGCCGTTCGCCACTACGCGATGCGTCTTCAGTTCAGCGCTGAACTCAGCCGTCGAGATACGCAGTCCGGAGATGTCGAAGATGAGAATGTTGGTTTTCACACGAGCGGGGTCAATCGCGATACCGGGCATCCCGCTCAAACGCTCGGCAAGATAACGAGCGTTGCGATGATCCTCATGGAGGCGTCCTGGCGAGTCCTCGAGCGCGACCAAACCCGCGGCAGCGAGAACACCGGCCTGTCGCATACCGCCGCCCAACCGCTTTCGGTAGAGGCGCCCTTGATCAATGGCTGGTTTGGCGCCCACCAGCACGGACCCGACCGGCGCGCCAAGGCCTTTCGAGAGGCAAAACATGACGGTGTCTGCTTTTTGGGCAATCCGGGAAACGGGCGTTTGGGTTGCAATTGCAGCATTGAAAATTCGCGCGCCATCGATGTGAACCTTCAGTCCGCGATCGTGCGCGCGGTCGCAGATCTCGTCGACGACGTCGAGCGGATAGACTGTGCCCCCGTGCAGATTGTTCGTGTTTTCGAGCGAAATGAGCGTGGTCGGCGCGTTATGCGGACTGGCGGGGCGCAGGACAGTTTGGATGTGGCGCCAGGTCATTATGCCGTTCTCGGTATGAACCGTTCGCGCCAAACAGCCAGAGAACCACGCCATCATCGAAAGCTCCAAGTCTGTGAGGTGGGAGCGCGCCTCGCTGATGACTTCTTCCCCATGCCTGGTGTGCAGCTTTACCGCGATGGTGTTTCCCATCGTGCCCGTGGGAACGAACAGACCGGCTTCTTTCCCGAGGATTTCAGCCGCGCGTTGCTCCAGACGGTTTACCGTGGGGTCTTCGCCATAGACGTCATCTCCCACTTCGGCGTTTGCCATCGCGGCTCGCATCTTGTCGTTGGGTTTCGTGACCGTGTCGCTCCGGAGGTCAATCCATGACTTGGGCGCGGTCGCGCGGCGGTGTTCAGGCATTCACAAATTCCTGGAAAATTTCATTGGAGAGAAGCACTCCGGGAGCGGAAAGGCGCAAGCGGCGGCCGTCCCGCAGAAGCATGCCGCTGCGCAGATGTTTTTCAATCGGCGTGGCAAAGCGTCGCCACTCCTCGCGGGTGGGTTCAATTCCGGCCATCAGGCGCAAGCCCACAAAAAAGTGTTCTTCGCCAGCATCGGTCAGAATCGGATCGCGATGAGCCGAGCCGTTTTCCTGCCGCGCAAGATAGGGTTCGAGCGCGTCGGGATTGCTCCACCGGTGTGTGCCATCGAAAGAATGCGCATCAAGTCCGAAGCCGGCATACGGTTCCAGTTGCCAGTACTTGAGATTGTGTCGCGACTGCGATCCGCCGCGAGCGAAATTCGAGATCTCGTAGCGCTCTATTCCGATGCTGCTTAGCCGCTGCACAGCCCTCTCGTAGAGTTCGGCGATCACATCGTCACATGGCACGGCGTGGGCGCCATAGCGGCGGCCGCCGAGTAAGACTTCCTTTCCCAGCCGGCTATCCTCGTCGACTTCAAAGATGTAAACCGAGACGTGCGGTGGAGCAAGGTGCTCGATCCAGTCGAGCGACTGCTCCCAAGACTCCGCTGTCTGTCCGGGCAGACCGGCAATCAGATCGATATTGATATTGCCGATACCGGCGTCTCGCAAGATTGCCACATCCGTGCGGACTCTTTCGGCATCGTGCCGGCGGCCTGTGATGCGAAGCTCTGCTGCCGCAAACGATTGAACTCCGAGGCTGACGCGATTCACACCGGAGCGGCTCCAGGCCTCAACACCAGAGGCGGTGAGCGTTCCCGGCGCACACTCGAGCGTTACTTCCGCCAAGCGCGCCCTCGGAATTACCTCCATAATGTCGTGCAGCAATTCGGGCGGCATGAGGCTAGGTGTTCCGCCCCCGAAATAGACCGTTTCGGGCAGCCAGTCCCAATCGTGCGCGCGTACTTCGTTTAAC
>JAVKSW010000587.1:0-2187 GCA_039583505.1 Bryobacteraceae bacterium
ACTGGTGTCCACCAGGCTTCTGCGGGAGCCCTTCTTCCTCGTCGTACCCGAGTCGCATCCGCTCGCGCGCCGGAAACTGATCCGCCTCGAAGAGGTGCCGAAAGAGAGCCGTTTTCTCCTGCTCAAGGAAGGCCACTGTTTCCGGGACACCACTATTGAGGCGTGCAGGAAATCTCGCATCGCCCCCAATGTCATCTTTGAGAGCGGACAGTTCACCACTATCCTGGCGATGGTTTCTGCGGGAATGGGCATATCCGCCATTCCGAAGATGGCGGTTCAGTCCGTGCGCGGCTGCCGCTTCATCCGAATCGCCAATGAGGAGGCAACCCGCAGTCTCGGAGTAACCATGCTCACCCGCCATTTCCAGACCCGCGCGCAGAAGGTATTCTTGCAGCATCTTTTCCGTACCACCGCGGCCTTGGGTAAGAATGGCCACTTCGGCCCGTTTCGGGCTGCTGTCCGTTAATACCGGCCGAGCCTCTTACAATAGAAGCTTGTCGCGTGGCGTTTTGCCGCACTGTATGCGTCTCTGAATCGTGCCATTTCCTCCCGTTGAACAACAGCTCACGTATCTGAAGAAGGGTCTCGCCGATCTCATTCGCGAAGAAGAACTGCGCGATCGCCTCATCGCTTCGGCAAGAGATGATCGCCCGCTTCGCGTGAAAGCGGGCTTTGATCCCACTGCACCGGACCTTCACCTGGGCCATACCGTGTTGCTCCGCAAGATGAAGCACTTTCAGGATCTCGGCCATACCGTCATCTTCCTCATCGGGGAAATGACCGGGCTGATCGGCGACCCCACTGGTCGCAATATCACCCGTCCGCCCCTGACCCACGAAGAGATTCAGCAGAACGCCGAAACGTATAAAGCGCAGGTCTTCAAGATTCTCGATCCCGAAAAAACAGAAGTGCGCTTCAACGCCGATTGGCTCCGACCGATGACGTTCGAGGAAGTAATTCGCCTCTGCTCGAAATACACGGTCGCGCGCTTGCTTGAGCGTGACGAATTCAACAAGCGCTTCAAAGAGGGAACACCCATTTCCGTCCACGAACTGCTGTACCCGCTTGCGCAGGGCTACGACTCCGTCGCGCTGCGCTGTGATGTCGAAATGGGCGGAACGGATCAAAAATTCAATCTTCTTGTCGGTCGCGAACTGCAGAAGGACTACGGCCAGCCGCCGCAGATCGTCGCCACCGTTCCCATCCTCGAAGGCCTCGATGGTGTCGAGAAGATGGCAAAATCCAAGGGCAATTACATCGGCATCGCCGAGCCGCCAAAAGTCATGTTCCGCAAAATAATGCAGATCAGCGATCAGCTTATGTACCGCTATTACGAGCTGCTGACCGATCTGCAGATGGACCAGATCTCCAAACTGCGCGCGGACGTCTCCGAGGGACGAAGCGATCCCATGGAGCTCAAGATGGAGCTAGGCCGCCGCATTGTCGCCGATTTTCATTCCCAATCCGAAGCCGATGTCGCGCGTCAAGCTTTCGATCGCGAAGTACGTCAAGGCCTGGAACCCGCCGACGTCGAGACAATCGATTTGCCGCCCTCCGCCTCCACCGAGAGAGGTATCCGCGTCGACAAGTTACTCGCCGCGGTCGGGCTCGCCGATAGCGTCACCGATGCCACCCGCAAACTCAAGGCCGGCGCCGTTCAGATCGACGGCAGAGTTCATAAAGATCTCCTGCTGACCGGCGCGACCGGAGTTCTCGCTGTCCGCTCGGGCAAGAAGTGGAAACGGGTGCGCACCTGAACGGTGCATCCGTTCTTTTGAAATGGAATATGATGTCAGCGTGATTCCCGCGTTGTAATCACAAGGAGAAAGCAATGGCTACTGTTCTTAGCGAACCCCCAACCACACAAGTTCCTGTAAAGCAAACCAAGATCCTGATCGACAACAACTGGGTCGATAGTGTCTCCGGCAAGACGTTTGAGACCATCAATCCCGCCACTGGCGAAGTGTTGGCGAAAGTTTCCGAAGCCGACGCAGCGGACGTCGATCTTGCCGTAAAGGCCGCACGCAAAGCGTTCCATTCGAAAGCCCCGTGGCGCAGAATGTCAGCTTCAGACCGCGGCAAGCTTCTCAATCGCCTCGCCGATCTGATCGAACAGAACGCCGACGAGCTTGCGACTCTCGAGTCCCTCGACAACGGAAAGCCGCGTCACGTCGCCCTGGCGGCGGA
>JAVKSW010000588.1:0-2186 GCA_039583505.1 Bryobacteraceae bacterium
GGCGTAGACAGCCTTTTGAGCCGTTCGCGTTTGCCACGGCTGAGGCTCAGAGTTCCTTTATTGCCCGCTTTTAACGTCATTCAATGACAGGATCTGTCCTCGTGCGCGAAGTTGCGTCTGCAGTTCGGTAATGTCGATTCGATGCACCGGCCGCTTGCTCTTGATCGCCAGCGCAGCCGCCGTTCCGGCACTTTGCCCAGCGATCATGTAATTCGCTTCCATGCGGAAGGAGCCGTAAGCGACCGTTGACGCCGAAATACAAACTGTCACTAAGAGATTCGAGCACTCCTGCTGAACGGGCAAGAGAGCGCGATATGGAATCTGCCACGGCTCGACCGGCATGCTGAGATAACCTTCCGTGAACACCTGGTCGACAACATTCGGGAAGACGTATACCTTGTGGGCAAGCCATTCCACTTCGCGGATATCGATGTTATATCCGGCCATGCCGATTGAATCATATTTTTCGCGATGATTCTCCAGATCGTGTTGCGTGAGGATATATTCGCCCAGCATGCGACGGCCTTCCCGCACGTAAAGCTGGTGCGGCCAATGACCGGTGTCGAGGAATTCGTCTTTCGGCAGCCCCCAACGCGTGGCCTCGTTTCGGATAGATTCGGGCACCGCGGGATCGTTCTGCAAAAAATAGATCAGACCCTGCGCCCACGTCAGGTGTTCGTCCCAAATCTGTTTTCGCCGGGCATAGCTTGCTTCCGGGTATTCCCAACTTGCGCCCAATAGATCGGTTGAAACCGGACCTGTGCTGTTGATGTCGGATTTTCCATTCGGGATGCGAACCACACCAATGAAATCGCCGAGAGACAGCGTTCCCTTTGCGGCGTCCAGGTATCTCCTCGCGAGCGCGTAACGCGCCGGATCGTAACCGTCGGGGCGGTTGACGGGCAAGCGGTTTCGCGGATCGTCAGTCAAGCAAAGGCGAAAACAGTAGGATTGGAACCGGCCATCGCCTTGACCAATCTGAGCAATCTTGTCCTCGGGAACAACGAAAGGCAGCAGACCTCCGTTTGGTGCATCCGCAGAAACGGAAAAGCGGAACTGATGCCTGCCCGGCAAGAGATCTTGACGTCCCGCGAGTGACTCGTTGTAGCGGCTGCGTCCCTCACGGCCCAGGACATAAGAGACGCCGGCCGCTTTCATCAGGTCGCCTTCGTATGAACTGTCGATGAAAACGCGCGCTGCGAATTCGCGGCCGCTCTCCAAGCGGATGCGCGTAATGCTGTACCCCTGCTTTTCGGCGGCGGCCAGCCGAGCATGGAAAAACATCTTCACGCCTGCGGTCCCAAGCATGCCGCGCAGGATCTCTTCAGCCACGTGCGGTTCAAACGCCCATGCGATTGGTTTGCCGTAGTGCGCGCCCGCGGCCACGAAAAACGCCCGAGCCAATCCGCCAATCAGCTGCTGCTGGCGATCGACGTCGCTGTTACTCAAACCTCCCGAGAGCATTCCGCCTACGTGCGAGCCGGGTTCGAGAAGCGCGACGCGCATTCCTTCACGACCCGCGGCAACGGCCGCCATCGCTCCACCCGCCGTCGCGCCGTAAACAACGACGTCGAACTGTCCCGGCGGTGAAGTCCCGCCGGCGCGGCCGGCAACAACGCCGATCAGAAGCACGGCATGCGTGAAGCAACAGCCGAGCTGTCTCGTCATTTCATGCGGTCTCCCGCCCTAGTGCCGACATCTGCCCGAATTTCGGTCGAGCGAAAGTATCCCGCAACGCAAGGCAAACCGCGCCGTGTAATAGCGAGTCATCCGCGGACAAACGGGCCGGGCGAACCGAGTAGTGCAACTGCGACGAGCCGTAGAGATTCACCAAGTCATCACGAATGAGATCCCAAACAGCGGTGATGCGGCCGGCGACGATAACCTCGGCCGGATTGAAGGCAAAGGCTATGTTTGAAATGCCCAAAGAGAGATATTTTGCGGTGGTGCGAAGACTCGCGAGGGCTCGGGAATCCCCCTGCTGCGCCGCCGTGAGGAATTCGGTGAACCCGTCCACGCTAAACGTTGAACGAGGATGTACTCGCCTCCAGGTAGCGTCATTGCTGACGAACCGCTCCCAACAGCCGCTACGGCCGCACTTGCACAGTGGTCCGGACGGCTCCACAACCCTGTGGCCCACCTCGGCGGCGAAATGAGCATCATGGCCCAGGTAGATTTCCCGGTTC
>JAVKSW010000589.1:0-2174 GCA_039583505.1 Bryobacteraceae bacterium
ACGTTCAGATCCTTGTAATTGACGATGCCGGTGAGCACCAGTGAATACAGAATGTAGAGCACCGTGCAGATGGCGAGCGATCCGATGATCCCGATTGGCATATCGCGCTTTGGATTGCGCGCCTCCTGTGCCGCGGTTGAAACAGCATCGAAGCCGATATAGGCGAAGAATATCTGCCCGGCTCCCGCCAGCACGCCGCTCCAGCCAAATACGCCGAAGTGACCTGTATTCGGCGGCAGAAACGGATGATAGTTCTTGTAGTTAACGAAGAAGTAGCCGATCCCGATAAAGAACACAACCACGGCGACTTTGAGGATCACGATGATGTCATTGAATCCCGCCGATTCGCTGATGCCGCGGATCAGAATGCCGGAAATGATGCACAGGATGATGACCGCGACGATGTTAATGCTGCCCGGCTGCACGTCGAAGGGCGAAGCTACGATCCCGTGCGGCATGTTTATCCCGAAGGACCGTAGAATTGAATCGAACGTAGCCGCCCAACTAACCGAGACCGTGGCGGCCCCGACCGCGTATTCCAAGACCAGCGCCCAGCCGATAATCCAGGCAATCAGCTCGCCCATGGTGGCGTACGAATAGGTGTAGGCGCTGCCGGCGATGGGGATCATGGTCGAAAATTCGCTGTAGCACAGGCCGGCAAAGGCGCAGCCGGTAGCCGCCAGGATAAAGGAATAGACCATCGCAGGTCCGGCGTGCGTGGCCGCGGCCACTCCGGTAAGCGTGAAGATACCCGCTCCGATAATGGCGCCGATACCCAGAGCCACCAGAGAGAGTGCGCCCAAGCTGCGCTTCAGTTCCTTATCGCCCTCCGCTTCGGCCAACAGCTTCTCGATCTGTTTTGTCGCAAACAGGCTCATAAGTTAAACGTTAGGCTAACAGAGTGAATCCTAACCTGCAATCCAAATGCGGCAAACGATGACCAACATTAAGTATGGGTGGCGCACCCTGCGCCGCATGTGCGATTTTCTTCCTGATGGCAGTGGTGACTCTCGGGTTGGGCGTTGGCCGCCCTCCGCCTTTTGTAAAGTAACGTTAGGTGACCGTCATGAGCAATTTGCAAAATGAAATCGGGAATCTTTCCGCGGCGGAAAAATTCGAGTTGCTGGACGCGTTATGGGAGAGCATTGAAGCGGATGCGCCGCAACTGACGAACGAACAGCGGGCAGAACTGGACTATCGCGTTGCGAAGCATGAGCAGAATCCTTCCGATGTGATCCCTTGGGAACAAGTCAGGGCAGACCTGTTTAAGAAGCGGTGACGCTGGCGCTCGTATGGCTTCCGGAAGCGGCTGCAGAACTTAAGGAAACGCTGGTACGGTATGAAAGCATACGCTCGGAACTCGGCGTCCGTTTCGCGCAAGCCGTGGAAGAGACCGTCCACGCGATTGTTGCAGCACCTCTGCGGTTTGCAGTAGTTGATAAAGGACGGCGACGGGCAGGGGTGCGCCGGTTTCCCTACGGAATATTTTTTCTGGTTGAAGACACCCGGATCGTGGTGATTGCATGCTTTCATGGAAGGCGCGATCCGAAACACTGGCAACAGCGCTAAGCAATGCGGGCCAGCCTCAGGCGAGTAGGCGGATCCACTCCTGGGCGCCCTGTCTAAGCGCTTTGGCATCGCACGTCTTGGGTAAAAGAGCCGACACGACGGCTACCGAGTCCGCGCCCGCCTCGAGCACTTCGCGCGCGTTCAGCAAGTTGATGCCGCCGATGGCCACCAGCGGCTTCTCCGTCAACGCGCGCAGCGAACGCAGACCCTCCACGTTGACGACGGGATCGGGACGCTCCTTCGAGGTGGTCGCAAAAATCGGACCCAGCGAGAGATATTCGACGGGTTCTTCGTTGCCGCGAACCAGTTGCTGACGATCGTGAGTTGAGAATCCCATCACTTCATCGCTAACGATCCGGCGTGCGGCGACCGGCGGCAGATCGTCTTGCCCGACGTGGAGCGCCGCTCCCAACAAACGGGCAAAGTCTGCCCGATCGTTCAATACGAAAAGAACGCTCGCCTCATGACAGAGCGTTGCCAGGCGCTTCGCCTCGTCGAAATGCGATTGTGTCCAACGATCTTTGTGGCGGTATTGCAAAATTCGCGCGCCGGAATCGAGCAGCGCCTCAGCCGCACTGACAACTGAGCAGCCGCGCTCGCCCAGA
>JAVKSW010000590.1:0-2170 GCA_039583505.1 Bryobacteraceae bacterium
CTTCGGTGAGTTCCGCAATCTGCTGAACAACGGAAGTGTTCGCGCCGCAGAGCCGGATTCCTCGCAAGCGACCGGCTGGCGCGTCAACGCTTGGGTCAAGAAGGGAATCCTACTCGGGTTTCGGATGGGCGGCGTCGTCGAGATGCACGGCGGGAGCACCTCGCAGTTTTTCGACAAGTCAACCTATCCGCTGAAGCACTTCTCTGTCTCTGACGGAGTGCGGATCGTGCCCGGAGGTTCGAGCGTCCGCGACGGCTGCTATGTGGGCCGGGGCGTCACTTGCATGCCGCCGATGTACATCAATGCGGGTGCATATGTCGATGACGGGACCATGGTCGATTCTCACGCGCTGGTTGGGAGCTGCGCGCAAATCGGGCGGAATTGCCATATCTCAGCGGCTTCCCAGATCGGTGGCGTGCTGGAGCCGGTCGGGGCGCTTCCGGTGATCATCGAAGACGAGGTGTTGGTGGGAGGCAATTGCGGAGTGTATGAAGGAACGGTGGTCAAGCGCCGCGCGGTGTTGGGCAGCGGTACCATTCTGAATCGCTCGACGCCGGTTTACGACCTGGTTCGCGGCGCCGTGCATCGCGCCACCGATGATTTGCCCCTGGTGATTCCGGAGGAAGCCGTGATTGTGGCGGGCTCGCGGCGTGTCACGTCCGGCGTGGGAAAAGAGTGGGGAATTTCGCTTTATACGCCCGTCATCGTGAAATACCGCGATGCTGGTACGGAAGCGAAGGTTCAGCTCGAAGATCTACTCCGCTGATTCCCTCGCTTGGCGCGGGGCTTGCGCGGGTCGGTTCAACGGCACTTGGGGGCGTTTCAAGAAGCTTGGTCCCGGTAGGTGCGGAGCTGCCGCCTTCGGGCTCTTCCGTCAGTTCAAGAAGCGAAATATCGGAGAGAAGCGAGGCATCGTCAAAGCTCATGATGGTTTGGTTATTGTCGTCGGGAGTGAATACTCCGGCGCTCACGACCTTGGGATCTTCCTTGCGGACCACCCACAACTGAAACTGCCGGCCATCGGCTAAGGAAGGCAAATTGAATCCGACGAAAAGCAACCGCGAATTCGCGATGAGCAAGGCATAGGCGGTCGCGTCGGCAGCGGTTTCAGTTCCCTTGAGCGGAAGCAAGTGTGTGCCTGGAGTTGAAAGCGCGTCCAGCAGACGCGCGTTATCGCCCGCAACTTCTCGCTGGCGCTCGATGATGGTTTTATACTCATTCGCCTCCGCCTGCGCTTTTAGAAGCTGCTGCCGCAATTGTGCTTGCAGCAGGAGAGACAAGTGTTCGCCCGAAGCTTGCGATCCCTTTTCAAGCTGATCGGTTTTGGCCTTCTGTTGTTTGAGGGCGAGCTGGGTGGAGGCAACCTGTTGCGCAAGCTGATCGAGTTGAGCGCTGACCCGCTGCGCTTCCAGGCCGGCGGATTCACGCCCGGCATACCATGCGCCTGTCAAGAGGAGCGCCAGCGTCACGCCTCCTACGGCAAACAGGCGCCAGCGGTCGTTTTGCGGGTGTTCAGCAACAGCCGGGTCCTCCGGGACAGAGAGAACCTTTCTGCCGAACCCGGCGACACGTATGAGCCCCGCCTTAAAATCAGCAGAAAACATGAAGGTCAATAGAAATTGATTATCTCTGAGTATACGCGCTCGGGCAATGCGCGTAAACCGCCAAAGTGGACGAAGTACTCTGGCTACATGCGTGTATGTTGGTTCGCGCTGTTCGGCGCGAGTTTGTTGTGTGCGCAGGGGCAGCAGCCCTGGGTTGCAAAGAGCAATCAGAACGCGCAGATCCTGTTGAATATCATGGCGCGGTATGCGCCGGAAAGCGCCGGTTCGCTGGGAGTTAACGGCCTCGACGAGCAGATTTCGATTCCTTCCGCGGATGAGCCGGAGCGTTCGCGGCGCGATACCGAGGAAGCCATCAGAACTTTACAATCGCGGTCGGCGACGGAGACCGATCCGTTGGTCAAACAAGATCTGGAGATCCTGATAGGCGCGGCGCAACGGAGTAACCGCGCCTCGGAAGCCTATGAGCATCACCTGCTGCCTTACGACAACGTGGCGAGGACCATATTTTTCGGAATGCACAGCCTGCTCGACGATCAGATCGCGGCGGAGCGCCGTCCCGCGGCGGTGGTCCGCTTGCGGCGTTATACGGGGCTCGAGCAAGGTTA
>JAVKSW010000591.1:0-2169 GCA_039583505.1 Bryobacteraceae bacterium
GTAAACAACGGCCCGCGACAAGAGGAATACCCAAAACGCGGAAGTAGTCAGGCGTGACAGAACTCCAAACCGCGATCCGTTGCTGCGGGCGCGTCGATTGCCCGCAGAGTGAGACCCCGCGCGTTCCCCACCATCCGCTGAGAGGAAGGAACGTTACCGTTCCCACCGATTTCACGCCTGGAAGCGATTTGAGCCGAGCTAGAACCTGGTCGCTCAGGGAAAGCTGCTGGGACTCTGTCTGATATTTGTGTTGCGGTAACAGCAGGCGCATAGTGAGCACATTTTGAGGATTGAATCCCAGACCGCCCCCAAGCAGATGGGCAAAGCTCTTCATGGTAAGACCGGCGGCGGCGAGCAGAACCAGCGACAAGGCGACCTGGGCCATCACCAGCACGTTGCGAAAGCGGCTTCCTGTTACGCTGCCCGCCAGGCTTCGCTCAGATTCCTTTAATGACTCATTAGTATCCAACCGCCCGGCCTGCCGAGCGGGAATCAGTCCGAAGATCAGGCCGGTGAGCAGCGAAGACAGTCAAGGCGAAAGTCAGCACCCAACCATCCACGGGAATCTGCTCCACGCGCGGGATGCTGAGGTTCGAGATGGTAGGCGGAAACATCGTCACCAAAGCCCTCGTGCCGAGCAAAGCCAGCAGTAGCCCAAGTAGCCCACCGGCGAGTCCCAGCACAACGCTTTCCGTAAGGAACTGCCGTACCAACCGTGAGCTGCTCGCGCCGAGCGCGGTGCGGATCGCAACTTCCTTCTGCCGTCCGACGGCTTGCACTAGAAGCAAATTGGCAGTGTTCGCGCAAGCAATCAGCAGCACGAACCCGACCGCGCACAGCAGCACCAGAAGCGCCGGGCGGATGTCACCGCTGATCTCCTGGCGCAGGGTCATAATGTTTGTCGCGCCTTCGTCTTTGTTTGTCTTCGGGTATTCTCGCGACAGGCGGCCGGCAATCGCGTTCATCTCCGTCTGCGCCTGCTCGACAGTTACGCCGTGCTTCAGTCGCGCGATGACGCGCAGAAACCGATACGCGCGGTCGTTCACGGCTTCGCGTGGCAACGTAAGCGGTGTCCACAGCTCGGTCGACCCCGGATACTCGACGCCGGATGGCATGACTCCAATCACCGTGTAGGGAGCGCCATCCAGCTTCACGGTTTTTCCCAGGATGCTTCGGCCCCCACCAAAGTGACTCTGCCAGAGGCGATAACTGAGCACTACGACGTGGTTCTTGCCGGGTTCTTCCTCTTCCCGCAGGAAAGTGCGACCGATTAGCGGAGCCACACCCAACACGTGAAAGTAATCGGCCGAGAACTGATAGCCGATGATCGGTGCCGGTTCTCCGGACCCTGTCAGTGTGTACATCGCATCTGTAGAGGCGGCCATGCCCTCGAAGACATGGTTCTGCGATCGCCAATCGGCGAAGTCAAGCGGGGAGACTTGGTCGGTGTTGAATCCTCGCGATCGGTTGTATCCCCAAACCATCACCAGTCGATCGGCGTTCTTATACGGCAGCGGCCGCAGGAGTACAGTGTTTACCACGCTGAAAATGGCCGTGTTTGCCCCACTGCCGAGCGCGAGCGTAACGACAGCGATAGCGGTGACGCCGGGCCGCTTCAACATGGAGCGCCATGCGAAGCGCAGATCCTGCCAAAGGCGTTCGAGTGACATCCATCCCCACATTTCTCGCGTGTCCTCCTTCACCAAACTCGTATTGCCGAACGCCCGCCGCGCCGCGTACCCGGCCTCCTCGACCGATGCGCCTGCTTCTTGTTGCTCTTCCGCCTCCAAATCTAAGTGCGAGCGGAGTTCGCGCTCCAAGTCCTCGTCGCGTTTCTTTCGCCGCCACCAATGCATCGGTCAAACTCCGTTACTCGTATCGCAATGCCACTATCGGATCCACTCGTGATGCGCGCCGCGCTGGGATCCAAGCGGCGAGCCCCGCAATGGCAGTCATCGCGATCACTGCTCCTGCAAAGCTGATCGCATCATTCGCCTTAACGCCGTACAAAAGCGTTCTGACCAGACCCGTGAGCGCAAGCGCGCAGGGCACGCCCCCGACGATCCCCAAACAACCCATTCCCAGACTCTGACGCAGAACCAGCCATTGCACATCCCTACGCTGCGCCCCAAGAGCCATCCGTATGCCGATTTCCGAAGTGCGGCGGCG
>JAVKSW010000592.1:0-2168 GCA_039583505.1 Bryobacteraceae bacterium
CGGTTGGATCGCAACCGCGAGATCTCCTGACCGGTGTCATTTCCGAAGGCGTCGCGATAGCCGCTGCGGGCGTGGTCACCGGAGCGGCGTGTGGATACGTGCTCGCGCGTCTGGCCGGCAGCTATATCCAGGACATGCAGATGCCCGGCGCCGCCCCGGTGATCGGCTCGGCAGTCCTGCTGCTGCTCGCCGCGGTGGTGGCCTCCGTTCTACCCGCCGCCCGCGCCGCCCGCGTCGACGTAATGCAGGCCCTCCGCTCCGACTGACCCGCGCATCAGAACCGCGAATTTTTTTAGAACTTTCCTGGCCCGAATAGCGTTACATAATAGCGCTTGGGCCGGAGAGGTTTCTCCAGGCATGTTCACCGGTCCGAGATGTAGATCATTTCCCAGTGAGGTCCACGTGAAGAAGAGACTCTGTTCTGTGCTCGTCCTATTGGCAGCCGCGCCCGTTGCTGTACTGGCGCAAGAGGCCGCGGCGCCCCCGGCGAATCCCATCTCGGCCAGCGAAAAAGGCTTTTACTCGCTCGTCAGCGGCGTAGTAATTGCCGCCGCCCAAAAGATGCCCGAAGACAACTACGCGTTCAAGCCAACCCCGGAGGTTCGCAGCTTCGGCCAACTGGTCGGCCACGTAGCCGATGCCCAATACCTCTTTTGCTCCACCGCTAGTGGCGAACCGAATCCCAACAAAGCCATTGAGAAAACCAAGACCTCCAAAGCAGATCTGGTCGCGGCACTCACAGACGCCGTAGCCTACTGCAACAACGTTTATGCCGGCATGACCGACGCGCAGGGCGGCCAGATGGTGAAATTGATGAACTTCAACGTGGCCAAGATGACCGTACTTTCAGTCAACACCGCGCACACCGATGAACACTACGGAAACATGGTCACCTATTTACGCTTGAAAGGAATCGTGCCGCCCAGCAGCGAAAAACGCCCCGCTGCGGCACAGAATTCGGGACAGAAGTAGAAGATCGCACCCGGCAGGGTGCCTCTTATCGATCCACCAGCGCCATCAAGCCCTCGTTGTAGCGTGGTCCCGCCACCGCTTCGGGGGCCAGCGCCTGATCGAGTTGCGCCACTTCACGCTCGCTGAGCTTCACTGAAACCGCCGCGATATTTTCTTCCAGAAAAGTTCTGCGCTTGGTCCCCGGGATAGGCACAACGTCGTCACCCTTCTGCAACAACCAGGCCAACGCAACCTGCCCGGGCTTTAGCTCTTTCTGTTCGGCAATCTTCTGCACCAGCGAGGCAGCGCGCACATTCGCGTCGTAATTCGCCCCTTGAAAGCGCGGATCGCCACGCCGGTGATCGCCTTCCGGATATTCTTCTGCCCGCTTGCTGGTTCCGGTCAGAAACCCGCGGCCTAATGGGCTAAACGGCACCAGCCCAATTCCGAGCTGGCGCAGCATGGGAAGAATTTGCGCTTCCAGATTGCGCTCCCACAGCGAGTACTCGCTTTGCAGTGCAGTGACAGGATGAGTTGCATGCGCGCGTCGAATGGTCTTCTCACCCGCTTCCGAAAGACCGAAGTAGCGCACCTTACCGGCGCGCACCAGATCCGCGACCGCTCCCGCAACGTCCTCGATAGGAACCTTTGGATCCACCCGATGCTGGTAGAAAAGATCGATGTAATCTGTCTGGAGGCGTCGCAAAGAAGCCTCCGCTACCTCGCGGATGCGTTCCGGCCTGCTATCGGTCCCGGTAACCTTGCCGTCTTCTATGTGGAACCCGAACTTCGTGGCAATCACGGCCTGCTCGCGGCGCCCTTGCAGCGCTCGTCCCACCAGCTCCTCATTAATAAAAGGTCCATAGACCTCAGCCGTATCGAAAAAGTCCAGCCCCAGGTCGAGCGCTCTATGAATCGTGGCAACCGATTCGCCCTCCTCCGCCACGCCATAGGACTGGCTCATTCCCATGCATCCGAGCCCAAGCGCCGACACTTGCAGGCCCTGGCTCCCCAATCGTCTCTTCGGTAACATACTTTTCTTCGATGCGCGAAAACAAACCCCGGGTGCGAGGCAATTAAGGAACCTGCCGCGATCCCACGCTACCGCCGAATCGCCCAGGCTAAACCGTCCGGATCGCCGCCCACATCGACGTGGCCCGTGACCTCCAAAGTTTTCAGGTCCAGTACGGCAACGTAGTTGTCAGGCCCGCAAGAGA
>JAVKSW010000593.1:0-2168 GCA_039583505.1 Bryobacteraceae bacterium
GATGAGTGGCGAGCCAGCGCGTATATTCGAACGCTTCGGCTTCGGAGTAAGAGATGGTTTCCGGAGCGGCACAACGGATGAATTCTTTTGGCTGGAGATGGGCGACGGCCACGCTGGTTGTCGTTCTCAGGGAATGATAGCGGTCTTGATCTGACCGTTCTTGTGATGCGCCAAATCGGACAGGATTTGCGGAAGCTGGCTAAGCGGTTCTTCGTGATTGACTACATGGCTGGCGTTGACCTTGCCTTCCGCGATCAGGTCAAGGGAGCGGCGGATGTGATCGGGCGTGTGATGGAACGTGGCTTTACAGGTGATTTCCGAGTAATGGAGCAAGGCGGTGTCGAGAGCGACTTTCGTTCCAGTGGGGCAGCCGCCGAAAAAGTTGATGGTGCCGCCTCTGCGCACCAGTTGCGTGGCGAGTTCCCAAGCCTGCGGGTGCCCCGTTGCTTCGATAACGACGTCAGCGCCGCGGCCGGTGGTGTGGCCTTTCACCGCGGAGACCAGAGCGGGGTGATCGCCCATCAGAATGCCTTCGTCGGCTCCGAGCATCAGAGCGCGATCGACTTGTTCGATGCGACGCGCCATTACGATCACACGAGCGCCGTAGGCGTACTTGGCGAGCCGAACGAACATGAGGCCGATGGGACCAAGCCCGAGAATGGCAAGGGTGTCGCCAGGCTGCAGGTGCGTTTCATCCAGGCCGCGGAGCACGCAGGCCAACGGCTCGGCTAAGGCGGCGTCTTTGTAATCGAGCCCATCGGGAATGCGATAGGTGTTCTTTTGAACGATGCGTTCCGGAAGACGGATGAACTCAGCGTAAGCGCCGTTGTTGAACAGCAGATCTTCACATAAATTGCGCTGACCCCGCCGGCAGAAGAAGCACTTGTCGCAGGGAGCGGAATTTGCGGCGACGATGCGCTCACCGGCGCGAAAAGCGGTAACGCCTTCGCCCAGGGCAACGATATCGCCAGCCATCTCATGTCCGAACAGCGCGGGCGGACTGATCATTTTGGCGTGGTAACCACGCCGGAAAACCTTTACATCGGTTCCACAGGTCAACGCGGTACGCACGCGCACCAGCAACTCACCGCGGCCGATTGCGGGTACCGGAACCGATTCCAGGCGAACGTCCTCCTTTCCGTAGAGGACGGCAGCGCGCATTGTACTCGCGTCCAAAGCCATCAGTTGCGCTCCTGTGGATGAATGACGACTTTGAGCGACTGTTCGTTTGGATGGAGTGCGGTATCGATAGCGCGCGCGATCTCATCGAGAGGGAACCGATGAGAGATGAGCTGCCCCAGAGGGAGTTCGCCGCTGAACACGAGACGGGCGGATTCGGCCTGGAGATCCACGTCAGCGCTGTAGGAGCCTAGCAGGACGCGTTCGCCAACGCAGACGTCCGCGCCGGAAACAGTGATGCGCTCACTCGCGGAGGTTTGCGCGAACAGAAGGATCTTTGCGCCGGGACGGGAGATTTTCAGTGCTTGTTCGACGAGTCCCGGTGCGTTTGTAGCGACGATCACGGCATCCGCACCACGGCAGCCCGTGGCGGCGCTGACGGCCTGTTCAAAACCCGGTTGCCGCGGATCGAAGGCAGATGCGCCGAAGCGGCCGGAAAGATTGCGGCGGAACTCGATTGTGTCGGTCGCGAGAACGGCAGCACCCGTGCGTCCGGCCAGCATTGTAAAAATAAGGCCAATCGGCCCCTGGCCCAGGACGGCAACGACATCGCCAGGTACCGGAGCGAGCAGTTCCACGCCTTTGAGACAAGTATTGACAGGCTCTACCCAGCAGGCCTGATCGAAGGGCACGCCTTCCGGGATGAGCTCGACGCCGCGCTCGACGATCCAATCCATCACGCGAACGTATTGGGAGAAGCCGCCGCCCGCGGGCTCATAGCCGGCGGTCACCCCCACCTTTTTGTACCCCGCGCATTGGGCGTACAGCCGGCGATCGCAGTAGAAGCAAGCGCCGCAGGGTATGTGATGGAAAACGATTACCCGATCACCGAGAGCGTATTTGGTGATGCGCTCCCCGACGGCGGCCACGACGCCCGCGGTTTCATGGCCGTAGATGCGAGGAGGCGCCAGCAAATTGTGCTCGATCCTTTTTAGATCGGTGTGGCAAACACCGCAGCTTTCAACGCGAACCAGGATTTCGCCCGGGCC
>JAVKSW010000594.1:0-2157 GCA_039583505.1 Bryobacteraceae bacterium
ATGTTGGGAAAATCCCTTAATTGGCCACAACCGTCATAGATGGTCTTGGCGACCCGTCTGGCAACTTCCGGGTTGTCGCGCTCGATCCACGCGCAAATGCGTTCGAGGTCTTCTGCCGCCGGCATTGACCAACGGACTTCCATCAGGGCTGTAGAAAACGCCTGAGCCGCTCGCCCACCTGTTCATGCGTAAGAAATTCGCCGCGCTCTAAAGCGGCCTCGCCCCGTTTTACGGCTTCAACGAAGCGGTCTTCTTCCTCGAAGTAACGCGCCACAACATCCTGCACAGTCTCATCGAGATTGCGGCCCTGTTGGGTCGCTCGCCGCGTGAGTCGTGCTTTCAGGTCGGGGTCGAAATGTACTTCCATGCCCTTCAAGGTACGGGAAAACTGGCCTTTGGGCAAGGTCGGTTCTTGTTCGTCGCCGCGCCGGTCTGCTTTGCCGTCCGACAGGTTAAGAAAATTGACAGCCGGCCTATTCTGTGTATACTGAGTATATACAGATGCCCGGTGCGCTGATTTTATCCCAAACCGATAAGCGCCCTATATATGTCCAGATCATGGATCAGATCAAGCAGCGGATTGCCGCCGGTGATTGGGTGGAAGGCCAGCCCATCCCTTCCATTCGCCAGCTTGCCGTCGACCTTCAGGTCAGCGTCATCACCGTCAAGCGCGCGTATTACGATCTCGAACGCGAAGGCGTGATCGTTACGCAGCACGGTAAAGGCTCGCGCGTTTCTTCAACCCCGGGGCTCGGCGCGCAGCTGCGTGAACAGGAACTCCAGCAGCACCTCGAGCAGGCCGCCCGCATTGCGGCGCAGCTCGGCATGGCGCCGGAACAGCTGGAGGATAAGCTGCGCGAAGCCGGGGACCGCATCGCG
Source organism: Bryobacteraceae bacterium (assembly GCA_039583505.1). GTDB lineage: Bacteria > Acidobacteriota > Terriglobia > Bryobacterales > Bryobacteraceae > Bog-105. The sequence goes on from JAVKSW010000594.1 coordinate 880, forward strand.
GAAAACGAAAGGGAACTCATATGACAGCGTTGGCTACAGATCTTGCAATCGAACTGCGCGGAGTCACCAAGAAGTATCGCTACTTCACGCTCGACAATATCGACCTGAAACTCCCGCGCGGACAGATCATGGGCCTCATCGGAGCGAATGGCGCTGGTAAGTCCACCACCATTCGCATCCTGATGGGCCTGGTTCACCAGGATTCCGGCGCAGCTCGCGTGCTCGGCCACAACATGCCGGCCGAACAGGTGGCGGCGAAATGGGACATCGGTTTCGCATCGGAGGACATGCGGCTGTACGATTCGATGAGCCTCGGCTGGCACATGAATTTCATCCGCTCCATTTACCCGAAGTGGGACGCCGCTTACGCGCAGCTGCTGCTCAAACGTTTTGGATTGCGGGCGGAGCAGAAAATCAAAGGCCTCTCGCACGGCCAGCGCGTGAAATCGGCTCTGCTTCTGGTCCTGGCGCGCAAGCCCAAACTGCTGGTGTTAGACGAGCCGACGACGGGCCTCGATCCTGTGGCCCGCCATGAGATTCTGCGCGAGTTGACCAGCGTAATGGCGGACGAGGATCGCAGCATCCTCTTCTCGTCGCACAACACGCAGGATGTGGAACAGATTTCGGATCAAATTACATTTATCGATCGCGGCCGAATGATCGATTCGATGGACAAGGAACTGTATCTCGACCGGTGGCGCCGGCTGCGGCTCGAGGTGCCTTTGGGAATTGAATTACCGGCGCTACCCGGAATCATCGACGTGCGCCGCGAGGGCAGGCTGGCAGTCGCCACATCCAATGCCTTTGTCCCCGATCTGGCCAGCGCTTATGAGAGCACCGGGGCGCGCGTTCAGCGCATTGAGAATATGACGCTCGAAGAAATTTTCGTGGCCAACGTAGAACACAGCCGCGAGGAGGTGGAAGTATGAGTGGTTCGATCATCGGTCATCTGATTCTGAAGGATTGGCGGCTCAATCGGCTGCTCATTTCGCTGGCGCTGGGGGCGGGGGCTTTCGCGCTGGTGCTTACGCAATCGGCAGGGGATACACCGCGCTTACTTGGAGCGGTGTGGTTCTTTGTGGCGTTGTGTGTTCTGGGCAGCATGCTGCCGGGTACAGCGATCGTAAACGAGCGAAAGAAACAGACGCTGGCGTTCATCATGAGCCTGCCGGTCTCTTCGGTTCAGTACACGGTTGCGAAGATTGTTTCGGTCTGGGGGATGTTCCTGGTTCCGTGGCTGACGCTGCTGATCTCGGCGTTACTTCTTACCAAGACGCA
>JAVKSW010000595.1:0-2156 GCA_039583505.1 Bryobacteraceae bacterium
GATCCATTCTGGCGTTGATCCTGCGGCAGGGATCGGTGCTGATCATCACAGGACTGGTGGCGGGAATTGCAGCGGCACTGGGAGCGAGTAAGTTAATCGAGAGCTTTTTATATGGCGTTCGTCCTATGGACGCCTTCTCTTACGCGGCGGCGGCTGTGGGATTGTTTTCCATAGGCCTGGTTGCCGCGGTTGTGCCGGCCAGACGAGCGGCGAGCATCGAGCCTATGGAGGCCTTGAGAGCGGAATAGCCGATGCCGGCGATCGGCTCGATGGCGGAAATCTGGCGGGACATCGCTTTCGCGCTGCGGGTGCTGCGAAAGAGTCCCGTGTTCACGCTTACGGCCATCCTCTCGCTTGCGCTTGGAATCGGCGCCAATACCGCAGTGTTCAGCCTGTTGGACGAATTAGTTCTACGGCCTTTAGGCGTGCGCAGCCCACGGCAACTCGTCAGAATTGGTTCGCTCGAAAACAATGGAATGACAATGCCGGTTCCTGGCGCAGTCCTGGAGGAGCTTCGGAAGGACCCGCTGCTTCAGGGCGTTTGTGGGTTCACCGCGGGAGATGCTTTGGTGGGCGTGGGAGAGAGTTCGCTGGTTGCCGCCACGCACTCGCTCAGCGGCGATTGCTACCAAACACTGGGAGTACGTCCCGCAATCGGACGGCTGTTCACGCGGGCCGATGACACGCACAACGGACCCAGAGTGGCCGTTCTGGGCTACGAATTTTGGCAGAAGCGATTCGCAGGCAATCCGAATGTTCTCGGCCGCACGATCCGGATTTCCGGCGTACCTTTCAACATCATCGGCGTCACGGAGGCGCGCTTCCAGGGCCTGCTTCTCGGGTACCCTCCCAGCGTTTCCGCGCCCATTTCGCAACGAACGGTGAACTTTTCGCAGGACCCGACCGGCCGTTTCTACTGGGCTGAAGTGCTGGCGCGGTTGCGGCCGGGGGTGGGAAGGCAGCAGCTGGAAGCGCGGCTAAAAGCCGAATGGCGCAGGCTCCTCGACAGAGGACTGCCTCCCGGCTTCAAGGGCGCCAACAGGAAAGAGCTGGTCAGTATGCCGCCTGTTGTTACGCCGGGCGCAAACGGGCTCGATTATTACTTTCGAGGGCATTTCGAGCGATCGCTGCTTGTGCTGCTCGGCATCAGCGTTTTGGTTCTGCTGGTCGCCTGTGCCAACGTGGCAAACCTGCTGCTGGCGCGCGGTTTCCAGCGCCGACGTGAAATTGCGATACGGCTCGCGATAGGAGCCGCACGATGGCGCATCCTTCGGCAACTGCTGGCGGAAAGCGCTCTTGTCCTTGCGGGAGGGCTCGCGGGCGCTCTGGCCCTCAGCTTGTTCGGTATCAAGCTGGTGCTCGCCGGATTTGCAAGTGCGTACGCGAGATCGGACCTGTCGCTCACGGCTCCTATTGATTGGCGCGTGCTGCTGTTTGCCAGTGGCGCGGCGTTGCTGGCGGTCATTCTGTTTGGCATTCTCCCGGCGTGGCAAACCAGCGATGTCGATTCAGCTAGCGCGCTGAAGAGCGCCTCAGGCTCGCTCACCGGTTCGCGCGCGGGCAGCCGCAGGATACTGCTTTCCGGGCAGGTGGCCTTGACGCTGGTGATTCTGATGTGTGCGGATGTCTGCGCAGGCTCGCTGCGATATCTGCGCCAGAATGCGCTCAACTTCAGCAGCGATAACGTGCTGAACGCGCAACTTATGCCGCTCCCGCACGGAGGTCTCGACAACAAGGGCGCAGTTACTTATCTCCGCAACCTTCTTGCCGCAGTGAAAAACATACCTGGTGTAGAGAGCGTTAGCTTTTCCAGCTTTGCTCCGTTGGTGAGTCTGCCTTACAAAGAGGATATCCGCCGCCTGGACCATCCCGATCGCGCTGTTCTTCAGGCGCCGGCCGAGTTCGTCACCGACGGGTTCTTGCATATCATGCGAATCCCGTTGCTCGCGGGTCGCGACTTCCGGAACACGGAAACCATCGAGTCGCCGCGTACTGGGATCGTCAGTCAATCTGTCGCCGCGCGCCTGTTCCCACTTGGTGGCGCAGTGGGACGACATATCCAATTCGGATCGGAGCCGGAAACGCGGGATGTGGTGATTATTGGCGTCGTGGCCGACGCGCAGCTCGAAGACCCGCATACGCAAAATCGCGCTTTT
>JAVKSW010000596.1:0-2153 GCA_039583505.1 Bryobacteraceae bacterium
ATGCAGGACGGCGCCTTCGGCATCGGATCGGCTCTAATCTATCCGCCTGCAACCTATGTCGACACGGACGAACTGGTTGAGATCACGAAGCCCGTTGGGAAGTATCGCGGCCTCTACATCTCGCACATCCGCTCGGAAGCCGATCACTTTCTCGAAGCTCTCGACGAAGCGATCGAAATCGGCCGAAGGGCCGGCACTCCGGTCGAGATCTATCACCTGAAGGCCGCGGGCAAGCGCAACTGGAGCAAGGAAACCGCCGCCCTGCAGAAGATCAACGACGCTCGCGCCGCCGGCCAGGATGTCAGCGCCTGCATGTATCCCTACATCGCGGGCGCCACCGGACTCACCGCCGTCCTGCCTCCCTGGACTGCCGAAAACGGCAAGCTGTTTGAGAACCTCGCGGACCCCGCTACTCGCGAGCGCATCAAGCGCGAGATGGCACAACAGAAAACGGATTGGGAGAACATGGGCCAGCTCGCGGGACCCGAAGGCATCCTCGTTCTCAAACTCGACAAGCCCGAAAACCAGAAGTACGCCGGCAAACGCCTCAACGAGATCGCCGCGATGATGGGTAAAGATTGGCGCGACGCTGCCATGGATCTTATCCTCAGCGAGCGCACCCGCGTCGGCACCATGTACTTCCTCATGAGCGAGGACAACGTCAAACTGCAGCTACAGCAGCGTTGGATCAAGTTCGGCATGGACGCGACGGGTGTCGATCCCGAAAAAATGAAGAACCAGTTGACCCATCCGCGCGCCTATGGAACGTTCCCGCGCATCCTTGGTCTCTACGTGCGTGAGGAAAAAGTGTTGCCGCTCGAGGATGCAGTCCGCAAAATGACCTCCGCGGCAACGCGCCGTCTCGGCATCCGCGACCGCGGCATCCTGCAGGAGGGCTTTTTCGCCGACCTCGCCGTCTTCAACCCCGACACCATCATCGATCGCTCCACCTATGAGCACCCCAACCAGCTCTCAACGGGAGTCGAATTTGTGTTTGTGAACGGTGTAGCGGTCGTAAAAGACGGCCACGTCACCGGCGCCAAACCCGGCGTGGCGCTTCGCGGTCCCGGATATCGAAAGCCGGCCTGAGGCTGCAGGGATGATTCCCTTATAGAGCTGGGCGCCATCGTTGACGATCGCCCAGATCGGTTCGAAATCGCGGTCCTCACACCAGCGGATCATGGGTATTCAGCATCCCTGTTTGAACGTTCACTCGGAGCGCAACGCAAGGATCGGATCGATTCGAGCCGCGCGGCGGGCAGGCATGTAGCTCGCGAGGGCCGCGGATCCGCTGAGTATCACCGCGACACCTATAAACACAGTGGGATCAAGCGGGCGCACGCCATACAAAAGGCTCGCCAAGAGATGCACGAGTCCCACCGCCGCTGCAACGCCCGCACCCAGCCCGACGAAAACCGGGGGCGCTGCCTGGCCGCCAATCATCATCAGCACGTCAGCGCCTTTAGCGCCCAATGCCAGGCGCACCCCAATCTCCTGCGTGCGTTGCGCGACGCTAAAGGAAACCACCGCGTAGATTCCGACCGCGGCCATTAAGAGCGCAAGCCCAGCGAAAGCCGCCAACAGAATGCTAACGACGCGCTGCGTCGAAAGAGACTCCGAAGCGAGATCTGTCAACGGCATCAGGAATGAGACTGCTTGATTCTTGTCGAGCGCCCAGACACTATTCTCAACAGGTCTGGCCAGATCCATTGGATTGCCTTCCGTCCGGATGGCGACGCAAAGCAATGGAAACGGGAATTGCGCGAAGGGAACGTAAATCTCCGAGGTCAAGTCCGATGTCATTCCGAGGTGATGTACGTCTCCCACCACCCCAATGATCTGCAGCGGAGTATGGAACGCGGCATCCACCATCTGCCCGATAACCTCGCCTCCAGGGAATAGCCGTTTGGCGAGCGACTCGCTGATTACTGCAACCGGCGTTGAGCCGCTTTTGTCATGTTCATCAAATATCCGACCCGTCAAAACCGGAACCTGCATCGTGCGGAAATAGCCTGGTGTGATGGAACTCCACATTGCTGTGGGAGGGCTGGGGCTGGTTTCACCCCTTCGAATCACCGGGCGTGATCCGCGCCATCCGCTCAATGGTAGAAACGTCACTGTCGCTGCCGATCGCACACCGGACAGACTTTGCA
>JAVKSW010000597.1:0-2137 GCA_039583505.1 Bryobacteraceae bacterium
AGTCCGGGCTTCACCGTTACCATTCTCCTCACCCTCGCCCTCTGCATCGGAGCAAACACGGCCAGCTTCAGCATCGTGGATCAGGTCTTTTTCCGCGCCCTGCCCTACCCCCATCCCGGCCATCTGATGATGATCGCGCGCACGTATCGCAAAGGCAATCTCTCCGCTACTCAAAGCAATCTGGATGGCTTCGCGTGGCAACTTATCCGCGATCAGGCTCCGGCGCTTGAGAGCGCCGTCTACATGGCCGGCTCCGATGGCGTCAATCTATTCGCCGATAATCACGTCGAATTCATCCAAAAGCAGCAAGTCTGCGCCGGTTTCTTTCACGTCCTCGGCATTCGTCCGCTCATCGGTCGCGAATTCACTCGCCAGGAGGATGTCCCTGGCGGTCCAAAGTTAGCTGTCGTCAGTTACGCGATGTGGCAGCGCATTTTTCATGGCGATCCTGGAATCCTCGCTCGCTCCATCGACCTTCAAGGCGCGCCTTACACGGTAATTGGCGTCATGCCGAAACAATTTCAAACGGACGCGCCGCAAACCCAAGTCTGGACCCCGCTCGAACCCTCCACTACCGGCATGGGCGGAGGCACAAACTATCAAATCCTTGCCCGCCTGGAACCCGGAGCCACAGTTGCGCAGGCAAACACGGAACTCGCCGCGATCAGCCCGGCGGTCGGCGCGGAAATTCATTTCGAGCCCGGAACTTTCTCGTTAAGCGTCATTCCGCTCCAGGCCGGCCGAACTATGAACGTCCGCTCCGATGTGAAGCTCATGTGGGCGGCGGCGGGTTCGATCCTGTTGATAGGCTGCATCAACATCGCGGGAATCTTGTTGGCCCGTTCCAAATCCCGTTCCCGCGAAATCGCAACTCGTCTGGCTCTCGGCGGCTCGCGCCGCGCCATCGTCGGTCAACTCCTCACCGAATCGCTCATTCTCGCGTTCAGCGGCGGATTGCTTGGTCTGATGCTTGGCTATTTTGTGATCGATGGCTTAAACCATGTAAGCTCAGGCCAATTCAAACTGCCGGCGCCAATTCAATTGAATATGGAAGTGCTGAGCGCGATGGCGGCCGTTTCCCTCGTTGCAGGCGTCATTTCCGGCTTTTTCCCCGCCTTCGAAGCAACTGCAATTGATCTCCGCTCCGCCCTCGCCGAAGCCGGCCGCAGTAGCGCAGGAAGCCGTAGGCAGTGGAAACGTCAACTCCTCGTCTTCGCTGAAGTTGCTCTTGGTGTTGTGCTGGTCATCAGCGCGGCACTCCTCGTTCGCAGCCTCTCCTCGCTCCTCAATATCAATCCAGGTTTTGATCCAAACCAAGTGGTGACCGCGTCCCTGTCTCTCCAGGATGCCCGCTACAAAACGACTGCCGACGCCACGCGCCTTTTCCACGACAGCCTCGATCGAATGCGCCAAATTCCAGGCGTCGAATCGGCAGGCGTTACTCTAACTCTTCCCTATCAACGGGCTCTAAACTGGGGCGGCGTGAGTATCTCCGGACAGGCGGTTCGGCAGGACGATTCCCTGGTGAATTTCGTCTATGCCACGCCGGGCTTTTTCGATGCGCTCCACATCCCAGTCCTTCGCGGACGCCTTTTCACTGACCACGATCGCGCCGATACCCGGAAAGTCGCGGTCGTCGATCAAGCGTTCGTGAACTACTACCTACCCCATACGCCAAGTCCCCTCGGCGAGCATATTGCCGTAGACAGTTCTCACAACTACACCATCATCGGCATCATCCACGACATTCCCCAACAGCAGGGATGGGGCCCCGAATACGGCCCCATCGCCGATCTGCCGCAGATGTGGATTCCCGCCGCGCAGCTCCCGGATCAGTACTTCCCAATGATCCACCAATTCGTCTCCCCAAGCTGGGTCGTTCGCACGCATGGCGCCGTTCCCGATCTCGAAAAAAAAATGCGCCAGGCAATCGTAACCGTCGAGCCGCGCCTTCCTTTTTCTGCCTTCCACACCATCGATCAGCTCCGCGGTGAAGCCCTCGCCGAGCAGCGCTATCAGGCAACGCTTTTCTCTGCGTTCGCCGGACTCGCCATTCTGCTCTGTGCACTCGGCGTCTCCGGTCTAATCGCACAGTCTGTCGCGCAGCGCACTCGGGAAATGGGCATCCGCCTTGCTC
>JAVKSW010000598.1:0-2124 GCA_039583505.1 Bryobacteraceae bacterium
CGGGACGCCTGACCGAAACGCTCGGGGGCGTTCGGGTCATCAAGGGCTATCACGCGGAAGAACGGGAGGCCGGCGTGTTCGCGGCCGGGGCCCGGCGCCTGCTCGAAAACGTTGTGCAATCGCTGACCACCATTTCGCTCCTGACGCTGGCCTCAACCGTTCTCATGGGACTGGTCGGCGCACTCGTCATGTTTCTCGGCGCGCGGCAAGTAGCGGCTCACCACATGGATGTCGGGGACTTCGTCATGTACACGTCGCTGCTCGCCTTCATGATCGCGCCGGTGATCCAGATCGTAAACATCGGTACACAGATCTCGGAAGCGCTGGCCGGACTCGAGCGTACGCGGCAAATCCTGGGCGAGCGCCCGGAAGATGAAGATCCGCTCCGCTCGACCGTGCTGCCGATGATCGACGGCCGGGTGCAGTTCGAGCATGTTTCGTTCTCGTACGAAGAGGGGAAGCCGGTGCTGCACGATATGTCTTTCGACGCTCGGCCGGGCACGGTGACGGCGCTAGTTGGCTCCTCAGGCTCCGGCAAGTCCACGATGATTGGGCTGATCACCGCGTTCCATTCGCCGACGCAAGGCAAGGTTCTGGTGGATGGCTTCGACCTTTCTACCGTGGCGCTTTCTACTTATCGCCTGCAGCTCGGGCTGGTGCTGCAGGATTCGTTCCTCTTCGACGGAAGTATTCGCGAGAACGTAGCCTTCTCGCGGCCCGCCGCGACAGAAGAGCAGATTCTGGAGGCTTGCCGGATTGCGCGTGTGGACGAGTTTGCGGAGAATTACCCGCAGGGCTATGACACCGTTGTGGGCGAGCGCGGCGTGAAGCTGAGCGGCGGTCAGAAGCAGCGCGTGTCCATTGCCCGCGCGATCCTGGCAGACCCGCGCATTCTCATCCTGGACGAAGCCACCTCGAGTCTCGATTCCGAATCAGAGGCGTTGATTCAGACCGGCCTTTCCTACCTTATGCAGGGCCGGACGACATTCGTAATCGCGCACCGCCTTTCAACGATTCGGCGAGCGGATCAAATACTAGTTGTTGAGGGCGGTCGCATCGTTGAACGGGGGAACCATGCACAGCTGTATGCAGCGGGAGGCCGCTACTACGATCTCTACACGCGCCAGCACGGAGTGGAATCGAACCTATTTCTCGCGCCTGGAGAGGGCGACGAGATTGAAGCGTCGGTAGTCTAGCGTCGTGGGGCGCATTGAAATTCAAAAGTGCTCACGAGGTGGGTGAACACCGGCTCAAACCTCACGAGCTGATCGGCCCGGCACTCGAGCTCTAACCGATAGAGCAGGTTCTCGCGCTGGGTGAAAACGATTTCGTCGACCCACTTGGCGTGCTCGAGTGGATCGTAGTAGCGTTCCTTGGTAAAGAGGGCCGAGCTGCCGATCAGGTCCATCGGCCGTTGCTCGAGGACTTCCATCTGTTCCGCCCGCTCGAATTTTCTAAGGCCCTCAAAATGGATTTGAACATCTTCAACGAAGCTGATTTGGGGTTTGATGGGGCTCTCGCCGCGATTTGGCAAAGCGGCAATGTCGATTTCTCCGACGGGACTGGACTGCTTCTTTACACCTGTTTCAACGAAGATGCCGGAGCCCTCAAACGCGTCTCCTCTGCGCCAGCGCCGGGGATAACTGACGCAGTATCCCCATTGCGCGTTGTAATAGCGTTTCCATGAGCTATCCTGTCTCGGCGTTGACCTGGCGTTAACAAGCAGGGGCAGCACCGATGAAAAGGCGAAACAGCTCAACAGGACGTTTTGCCAAGCGCGTTTCCGAGCCATCTGGGACAGACTCGCACAATTACGGGAGATTTGCCAGCACTATTTGACGAGGAAAGTACCAGCGGAGGGCCGGATTGGTCAGGCCAGGATTTTCTTTAGCGCTGCGGCGGAGAACCTGCGGCGGTTTGACCGACTTTCTGGTTGCAAGTGCGGGAGATCACTTATATGGACGAGCGTCGCAGACAAATCCTGGCCACATTGGCGCAGATGGACAAGCAGTTCGGCAAAGGTTCGGTGTTGATGCTGGGGTCGCGCGCCGCGCTTCCGGTGGAGGTGATCGCGACCGGCTCCATTTCAGTAGATAATGCGCTCGGCGCAGGCGGATTTCCACG
>JAVKSW010000599.1:0-2113 GCA_039583505.1 Bryobacteraceae bacterium
ATACACACGCGCGCCGATTCCGGAGCGGTTCGACCGAGTCCCGATCGTCTTCACTCGAAGCCAGTTGTTTTTCAGTGTGCTGTCGCATCGCAGCAGTTGCGGGACGTCGTTGACACAATTCACGACCACGTCCAGGTCGCCATCGTTATCGAAGTCGCCGACGGCGCACCCTCTACCGGCCACCGGCTCCAAAATACCCGGTCCGGCATCCTGCGAAACGTCTTCGAATTTTCCATTCCCGAGGTTGTGATAAAGGACCTTCCGCTCACGGTAACCCGATTCGCTGGCCTTTTCGCGAACTTCGGGATAAACGTGGCCGTTGCACGTAAGAATGTCCGGCCATCCATCGTTATCGAAGTCCAGAAAGCACGCACCCCAACCGAGGAAGCGCGTGTTTCGCCCGAGTCCCGCTTGAAAGGTGACGTCGTCGAAATTTCCGCCCCCCAGGTTTCGATACAAGCTGGATGTGTCGCCGGCGAAGTTCGTTTTTACGATGTCCAGCTTGCCATTGCCGTAGACGTCAGCCGCCGAGACGCCCATTCCTGCCTGCGTTTTTCCATCCGCGCCGAAGGCTACGCCCGCTTCGAGTGCGATGTCGGTGAAGGTTCCATCGTGGTTGTTCTTGAACAACGCCGAGGGCGCCGAATCATCCGCGACGTAGATATCCGGCCAGCCATCATCGTCGAAATCGCCTACCAACACGCCCAGACCGTACGTGCCCTGTTTTTTCCAAATACCCGCTCTTTCCGAGACATCGCTAAATGTGCCGTTACCGTTGTTATGAAAAAGGATGTCTTTACCGCCTTGCAAGCCGGGCGGCCCGCATGCCACCGTCAATCCCTCGTAAAGGCACGGTCCGCTCTCGGGCAGGGGTGCTGTTTTGGGATCGAAGTCGATGTAGTTGGCTACATAGAGATCCAGGTGTCCATCCCGATCGTAATCCAGAAACGCGCAACCCGTATTCCAGCGCTTCAGGCCGTTGCTGGTACGCGTGGTCACGCCTGCTTTCCCCGCTACATCCGTAAACGTGCCATTGCCGTTGTTCCGATAAAGCGCGCAATCGCCCCAATACGTCACGAACAGATCTTCATGACCGTTGTTGTCGTAATCGCCGGTACAAACGCCTTGCCCCCAGCCCGTGCGCGCCAATCCGGCTTTCCGGGTGATGTCCGTGAACGTGCCGTCTCGATTGTTTTTGTATAAGCGACTGACGGGCTCTGAACCCCTTGGATAGGTTGTGTCAAAGCGCGTTCCATTGACGAAGAAGATGTCTAGCCATCCGTCGTTGTCATAGTCGATAAAGGCGACACCACAGCCGGTGGTTTCGAGCAGGTATTTATTGCTCTGTTCAGCGCCAAAAATCGTCTTCGAGTTCAGTCCCGCTTCGCGGGCAACGTTCACGAACTGAACGCCCAGCGGCACAGTCGCCAATAACTGATCGAAAGAGAAAACGGGCACGCTTGCACACAGCGACTTAACGAACCCTCTGCGCGAGAGCATGCGGGCTAGCGCGGACCTCCCGGCAGAGGCTTTGGAATCATTCCGCCCCGCATTCCCTGCTCAAGCGTGCTTCCCAATTGTGCTTCCTTCTCGCGCTTCAGGCGGGCCCCCGTGGCGAAGGCTTCCTCACTCCCCTGTTTATCTCCCTTGATTCGGAGAATCTGGCCCAGTGTGTTGTACGGTCCGGGAGTGCTGCTATCCAGACGAATCGCCTCTTTCAACTCAGCGAGAGCTCCGTCCAGGTCGCCACTCTGTTTGAGGAGGATGCCCAACATGTAATGCGCTTCGGCATACCCCGGCTGCACCGCAATGGCAGCGCGCATCTGCTGTGTTGCCGCGGGGAAATCACCCACCTGCCAATAAGTGATGCCAAGCGAATAATGCGCCACAACGAGAGACGGGTCGAGGCGAATGGCCTCCTTGAACTCGCTCTGCGCCGCTTCTATCTTGTCCTGCATCTTAAGCGCAAGACCGAGATTGTAATGTGCCGCGGCGCCTTCCGAATCGGCGGCGACCGCTTGCCGGTACGCCTGCTCAGCCAAGTCGTAGTCGCCTTTCTTCAGGTAGGCGTACCCTATATCCATCAGCGCCGGGACATTCGATGGGCTACGCG
>JAVKSW010000600.1:0-2103 GCA_039583505.1 Bryobacteraceae bacterium
CCGGAGAAGCTGGATGAGTTCGTCGATGTGATGAGCAGCTACGGCGAAATCGAAGTGACGCGATCGGGCATCGTTTCGATGTCTCTGGATAATAAGAAGCTGCGTTTGTCGCCTCCCGTTCCGAGAGGTGCGGCGCCGGAAGAGGCGCTCGAACTCCAAGAGGCGGAATAAGCAACGCGCGACGGGTCACGTCGGCAAAGGAAAGATATGGCAACTCGATATTACGAGAAAGACGGGAGCCTTGCTCCTCTTCAAGGAAAACCCATTGCAATTATCGGCTACGGGAGCCAGGGACATGCGCACGCGCTGAACTTGCGCGATTCGGGATTGAATGTCGTGGTCGGCCTGCACCAGGGCAGTAAGAGCAAAGCGAAGGCGGAAGCGGCCGGTCTCAAAGTGTTGAGCGTCAGCGGCGCTGCGAAGGCGGCGGACGTCGTTATGATTCTTCTGCCAGATCACCTGCAAGGCGAGGTGTACCGAAACGAGATCGCGCCACACATGAGAAAGGGCAAGACGCTGATGTTTGCGCACGGCTTCAACATCCATTTCAATGAGATTAAGCCGCCGGCGGAGATCGACGTGTCAATGATTGCTCCCAAGGCGCCAGGGCACCGCGTCCGTGAGCTGTTCACGGAGGGCGTAGGAGTGCCGGCGCTGGTCGCGATCGCGCAGGATGCCTCCGGCGAAGCGCTTCAAAACGCACTTGCCTATGCGTTCGCACTCGGTTGTTTGAAGGCGGGAGTTATCGAAACGACGTTCAAAGAAGAAACGGAGAGCGATCTCTTCGGTGAACAAGCCGTGCTCTGTGGAGGAGTCAGCGAACTCATTCGAGCTGGATTCGAAACGCTGATTGAGGCCGGCTATGCGCCTGAAATAGCATATTTCGAGTGTCTGCATGAGCTGAAGCTGATCGTGGATCTGATCTACGAAGGAGGCTTGAGTTACATGCGCTATTCGGTTTCCGACACGGCGGAATATGGCGACTATACACGCGGTCCTCGCATTGTGACAGACGAGACTCGCACTGAAATGAAGAAGATTTTAAGCGAGATTCAATCGGGTGAATTCGCAAGAACGTGGCTCAGCGAGAACCGCACCGGGCGCAAACAGTTTTTGAGTATGCGGGACTCGGCGAAGGATCAGCCCATCGAGCGAGTCGGCGCACAATTGCGCTCGATGATGACGTTCCTCAAGAAGCGGAAGGAAGCGGGTGTGCCCGAAGAAGCCGCGGTCGGCGCCTAGGCTCCCGCAAGATCGACCTTCTCAAGATCGACCTTCTCATAGATATCGGCGAGCTGGAGTTCCACCGCGATCGACTGCAACGCAATGAAAGCAGCGGGATCGCTGTATTCGGCTAGCATCCAGCGCTGATCGGGCTGCCGCGTCCATTGCTCGACGTGGATTCTGTCCTGTGCCACTGTGATGTACTCCATCAGCGAAGGCAGAGTGCGGTAGCTCTCGAACTTCTGTCCGCGATCGTAGTCTTTGGTGGATTGGGATAAGACTTCAATGATGACAGCAGGATTTGTCACCGTGTCCCGGCGCTCGTCTATGAACTTCAGCGGTCCGCAGACCACGGCGAGGTCCGGATATGTGTAAAGCCCTTTGGGGCTGATGGCGATAAGTAGATCGTTTGAATAGACGGTACACGAGCGATTTCTGAGCTGTTGATGCAGTCCCGCGAATATGTTCCCAACTATGACGATGTGTTCCGGGCTTGCGCCGGCCATGGCAAACACTTCGCCGCCGGCGTATTCGCTCCTGGTCTCAGCCTTGCGCTCCCGCTCCAGGTACTCTTCGGGAGTGATGTAAGTACTCGGCAGAGTGGCCATCTCTCTCAATCTTACATATCGATGCGTTTTTCTTTATTCCGGCTCAGGTACCAGCAGGGACTATCGCCTGCATGGGGGAAAAGCGAGTGGACGCAGGTCTGGTCTTGCGGATCGTCGAAGAGAAATTCGGTTTTGTGATTCTTTTGCGGGACCGCGTAGTAGGGCTGAACGGTAACGGTGCCATACGGTTGGCGGTTGGTGGCGATCCTGAAGCGCAGAATCGCCCAATCGGATGCATAGGCAATCGCCGCGGTCAAAACGAGAGCGATAA
>JAVKSW010000601.1:0-2098 GCA_039583505.1 Bryobacteraceae bacterium
TGAATTCCGGGTTCGGCGACAAAGAGGCGGGTGAACAGGGCGCGCCCGTTCAGCGCCTTGGAGGCGGCTCTGCGCACTAGCTCCGGATGGTTGTTGTGCTCGCTGATATGCCCGAGCACTAAAGTGGTGACGCTGGTATCCAGGTCGTGCTCGATGAACTCGGCGGCGACTTCGTTAGAGAGGTGGCCGCGCCGGCTCATTACGCGCTGCTTCACCGACCAGGGATAGGGCCCCACGCGCAGCATTTCCAGATCGTGATTCGATTCGAGCAGCAGCAGGTCGGTGCCGCGCAAGTGTACACGCAAAGAATCGGTGATATAGCCTAAATCGGTGGCAATGGAGACTTTGAGGCCGTCGGTGGAGAACGTGAAGCCTACCGGATCGACCGCGTCATGAGGAATCGTGAAGCTGGCCACATCGAAATCGCCAACGGTGAAGGATCGTCCCGCCTGGAATCGTTCCAGCACGGGCGCGCAATCGCCCCAATCGATGAATTCGGCCGTACCGTGCGTCAGGTACACCGGAAGAGTACCGCCGGCGGATCTGAGCAGAGCAGGCAGGCCGCTGGTGTGATCGCTGTGCTCATGCGTGATCAGGATGGCGTCCAGGCAGCGGAGGTCTTCCCCGATGCTGCTCAGGCGCTTGGCAATTTCACGCCGGCACAGACCGGCATCGATCAGAATGCGCGTGCGATCGGTCGCGATGAATGCCGCGTTTCCAGCGCTGCTCGAGGCCAGGATACAGATTTTGAGGATGAGGGCGGCTCCTATGCCTATTCTTATCGGATATACGGGAAAGATCAAACAAAATGTTTAGAAATGTTCGGATGGCGATTTCTCTACAATAGAGGTTCCATGAGAGCGCGCGTGTATGTTTCGATCAAACCGACCATTCTCGACCCGCAGGGGCAGACGATTTGCGCGGCGTTGAACGGGCTGGGGCACCGGGAGATCGCCGCCGTGCGGCAGGGCAAGTACTTTGAAATCAGGCTGGAGGATCATACTCCGCGCGATCAGGCCGTTAAGAATCTTGAAGAGATCGCGCGCGACGTTCTCTCGAACGGCGTCATTGAGGACTATCGCGTCGAGATCCTAGACTAGTTATCTAGCGTAAATTTTATGTGCGGAATTGTGGGCTACATCGGCGGCCGGGAAGCGGTGCCTCTTATCGTGGACGGGCTGCGGCGGCTGGAATATCGCGGCTATGATTCGGCGGGCGTGGCGGTGCTGTCGGAAGCCAAGTGCCTGGAGGTGCGGCGCGCGTCCGGCAAGCTGCGGAATCTGGAAGAAGCGATTCGATTGAAGCCGCTGGCGGGAATGTATGGCATCGGGCATACGCGCTGGGCCACGCACGGGCGTCCGACGGAGGAAAACGCTCACCCGCATCGGGACTGCAAGGGCGAGATCGTGGTGGTGCATAACGGCATCGTCGAGAACTATCTTGCGCTCCGGAAGCAGCTCACCGCCGAGGGACATACGTTCAAGACCGAGACCGACACGGAGGTCTTGGCGCACCTGGTTGAAAAGCACCTGAACGGCAACTTGGAAGATGCGGTGCGCAAGGCGCTGAAACAGATCTCGGGCGTTTTCGCGATCAGTGTGATTTCCAGTTCCGATCCGAACAAAATTGTGGCGGCGCGCTCCGGGCCGCCGGTGGTGGTCGGCATGGGGGACAACGAATTCTTCGTCGCTTCCGACGTACCCGCGATCTTAAGCCACACGCGCGACATGGTGTTTCTCGACGATGGCGATGTGGCCGTACTGACACCGGAAGGCGTTCGTTTTACGGATTTCGACGGCAAGACCGTGCGGCGCTCGCTATCGCGCATTTTGTGGGATCCGGTGATGGCCGAAAAGGGCGGCTACAAGCATTTCATGCTCAAGGAGATTTTTGAGCAGCCGCGCGCGATTAAGGACACGCTGGTGGGACGTGTCGGTCTGGAGAGCGGGCGGGTATTCCTGGACGAGATGGACATCTCGGAAGCGGAGTTCCGTGAATTCCAGCAAGTGAAGATTATCGCTTGCGGCACGAGCTGGCATGCCGGGCTGGCAGGGAAGTTCATCATCGAACGCCTGGCGAGGCTGCCGGTCGAAGTCGA